>JBEVDC010000002.1:0-24357 GCA_040514195.1 Candidatus Limnocylindrales bacterium
GGCCACCGGATCGGGCGTCGCCCCGAACCGCATCGACCGCGTAATCGGCGTCGTGAAGGCCTACACCACGCGTGTCGGCGCCGGCCCGTTCCCGACCGAGCTCGGCGACCCCATCGGCCGCCACCTTCTCGAGAAGGGCCACGAGTTCGGCACGACGACAGGCCGGCAGCGCCGATGTGGCTGGTTCGATGCGGTTCCGCTGCGCTCGGTCGTGGCCGTCAACAGCGTGAGCAGCATCATGCTCAACAAGCTCGACATCCTGTCCGGCCTCTCGGAGGTCCGCATGTGCGTCGGTTACCGGCTCGACGGCGCGGTCGTCGACCGCTGGCCGCTGGGCATCGCCGAGCTCGAACGTGCCGAGCCGGTCTACGAGACCTTCCCCGGCTGGGACGGTGACCTCGCGAGCATCCGCCGGATGGAGGACCTGCCAGCGCAGGCGCGCGCCTTCGTCGATGCCCTCGAGGCTCGCGCGGGTGTGCCCATCGGCCTCGTCAGCGTGGGCGCGGAGCGCACGCAGACGATCGTCCGTGGCCCGCGCGAAGGGCGATCGCGGCCGGTCGTCGTGAGCGCCGTCGCATGAGCCTTCGCGAGCATGCCGGCGTGGCCGTCCCGGGCACCATCCTGATCGTCGGCGGGGGCGGTCGCGAGCACGCGCTCGCCTGGCGATTGGCACGGGATCCGGGCGTCGCGCACGTGGTCGTCGCACCGGGCAATCCGGGCATGACCGCCGATGCCTTGCTCGCGCCCGACGTCCTGGCCAGCGATGGGCTGGCCGTCGTCGCCCTGGCCCTTGCGATCGAGGCCGATCTCGTCGTCATCGGGCCGGAAGCGCCGCTCGTGGCCGGCCTCGCCGATCGGCTCCGGGCCGCCGGCGTGGCGGCCTTCGGTCCCAGCGCCGCTGCCGCCCGGATCGAGGCCAGCAAGGCGTTCTGTCGTGAAGTCGCCCACGCAGCCGGCGTCCAGATAGCCGACGGCGCGGCATTCACTGATGCCATCGCCGCCGTCCTGTATGCGCAGGGGCTCGACGGGCCGGTCGTCGTCAAGGCCGACGGGCTGGCCGCGGGCAAGGGCGTGGTCATGTGCGGCACGCTCGATGACGCTCGGAGAGCGATCCGGGCGGTGCTCATCGAGCGGGCCTTCGGTGCGGCCGGCGATCGGGTCGTGGTCGAGCGTGCACTCGAGGGCCAGGAAGTGAGCGTCATCGCCATCTGCGATGCCACGACCGCGCTGGCGCTGCCGGCTGCCCGCGACCACAAGCGCATCGGCGAGGGCGACGTCGGGCCCAACACAGGCGGCATGGGCGCGATCTCCCCGCCGGCCGATCTCCCGGACACGGCCTTGGCGACCCTCGTGCGGACGTTCCACCGGCCGGTCCTGGCCGAGCTCGCCGAGCGCGGCAGCCCATTCCGGGGCGCCCTCTTCGCGGGCCTCATGCTGACGGCCAGAGGGCCACGCCTGCTGGAGTTCAACGCACGCTTCGGCGATCCCGAGACGCAGGCCATCCTGCCGCGCCTTGGCGTCCCGCTGGCTCCGCTCCTTCTGGCGGCGGCCGAGGATCGCCTGGCCGAGGTGGCTGCCGGCCTGGGCATCGTGGATGGCTGCGTGCCGGCCGTGGAGCGCGCGACGGCTGCCGTCGTGCTGGCGGCGCCAGGCTATCCCGAAGCGCCCGTCACCGGTGCTCCCATCCGGGGCCTCGACGCTGGCGCCGTCCGATCTCCGGACGTGCTGGTCTTCCATGCCGGCGTGGCCGACGACGGTGCCGGTGGCCTGGTCACCGCGGGTGGGCGGGTGATGGCGGTCGTCGGCCTCGGGCCGGACGTGCCCGGGGCGGCGGCCGTGGCCCAGACGGCCGCCTCCGAAGTCACGTTCCCCGGCATCCAGTGGCGTCGCGACATCGGCACCGCCCCGGCCGCGGATGGGACCAGCGTCGGCGCCTCGGAGGAGACCCGCCTCGTGCCGGCGGGAGCAGCGCCGGCGGGGACGGCCCGGTGATCCCCCGCTACACGCTCGCCCAGATGGCGGAGATCTGGTCGGACGAGGCGCGTTTCAAGGCCATGCTCGAGGTCGAGATGGCCGTCGCCCGGGCGCAGGCGCGGCGTGACCTGATCCCGCCCGAGACCCTTGCCGTCATCGAACGCCGCGCTCGCGTGGACGTGGCCCGGATCGCCGAGCTCGAGCGAACGACTGACCATGATGTCATCGCCTTCGTCAGCCAGGTCGCCGAGTCCATCGGGCCGGAGGGTCGTTACCTGCACCTCGGGCTGACCAGCTCCGACGTCGTCGATACGGGCCTGGCGCTCCAGGTCCGGGCCGCCGCGGCGCGGTTGCTGGAGGATCTCGATGCTGCCATCGCGGCGGTCATCCGCCAGGCCCGGCGGCATGCCGCTACCGTCCAGATGGGCCGCACGCACTCGGTGCATGCGGAGCCGATGACCTTCGGGCTCAAGCTGGCGGGCTGGGCCTGGGAGCTCGAGCGGGATCGCCAGCGGCTCCGGATCACGGCGGAGGACATGCGCTGCGGCAAGGTCTCCGGTCCCGTCGGGACCTACTCGCACCTCGACCCTGACGTCGAGGCGGAGGTCCTCGATGAGCTCGGGCTGGCCGCCGATCCCGCCAGCACGCAGGTCGTCTCTCGGGACCGGCACGCCGCCTTCCTGGCCACGCTCGCGGTCGTCGGCGGTTCCATCGAACGTTTCACGACGGAGATACGCAACCTCCAGCACACCGAGATCGCCGAGGTCATGGAGCCCTTCAAGGCGGGCCAGAAGGGCAGCTCGGCGATGCCCCACAAGCGCAATCCGATCCTTGCCGAGCGACTCACCGGCCTCGCGCGCATCATGCGCGGCTATGCGCTGGCTGGCCTCGAGGACCAGGCCCTCTGGCACGAGCGGGACATCAGCCACTCGTCGGTCGAGCGGGTCGCGCTGCCCGACGCGACGACGCTCCTCGACTACATGCTCGTCCGCTTCACCGGGCTCGTGAACGGGCTCGTCGTGCGTCCCGACCGGATGACCGAGAACGTCGAGCGCGGCCTCGGCCTGCATGCCTCGGGCCAGGTCCTGGTGGCGCTCGTCGAGCAGGGTGGACTCTCGCGAGAGGCGGCCTACGAGCTGGTCCAGCGCGACGCTCTGGCGGCCACCGACGCGCGGCGTCCGCTCAGGGACCTGCTCGCCGCAGACCCCGCCGTGACCGCCGCGTTGCCCGCCGGGTCGCTCGAGGCGTGCTTTGATGACGCCCACCTGCTGCGCAACGTGCCGGCGGTCATCGGCCGGCTCGATGCGCTCCATCCCCTCGAGGAGGCCGTCGTATGACGATCGCCGAAGGCTTCGTGCGCTCTGGCAAGGTCCGCGACCTGTATCGCGTAGACGCCGACCGGCTGCTGCTGGTAGCCAGCGACCGGCTGTCCGCCTTCGATGTCGTGCTGCCCACGCCCATCCCCGACAAGGGCCGCGTCCTGACCGGCCTCTCACGCTACTGGTTCGGGCAGACGGCTGGGCTGGTCGCCAACCACCTGCTGGACACGGATCCTCTAGCGCTGCCTGACGTCTTCGCCGCCAGCGCCTCCGAGCTGCGTGGCCGCTCGATGATCTGCCGCCTGGCGCGCGTGCTGCCGGTGGAGGTCATCGTGCGTGGCTATCTGTCCGGCAGCGGCTGGAAGGACTACCAGCGCACAGGTGCCGTGGGCGGCATCGCACTACCGTCTGGCCTGCGCGAGAGCGAGCGGCTGCATGAGCCGATCTTCACGCCATCGACGAAGGCCGAGCAGGGTGCTCACGACGAGAACATCGACTTCGCCGGGGCCGTCGCGCTCATCGGTGCGCCGATGGCGGAGCGGGTCCGCGACCTGGCGCTGGCGCTCTACCGATTCGGGCGTGACCGCGCCGAGGCCGTCGGCATCATCCTGGCGGACACCAAGTTCGAGTTCGGCACCGACGCGGCGACCGGAGAGCTGCTCCTTATCGACGAGGTCCTGACGCCCGACTCGAGCCGCTTCTGGGACGCGAAGACCTACGCGCCGGGAGGACCCCAGGCCTCCTACGACAAGCAGTTCGTGCGCGACTGGCTGGAGGCCTCGGGCTGGGACAAGACATCACCCGGGCCGGAGCTACCGGCCGACCTCGTGGCCGGTACCCGTGAGCGCTACGTGGAGGCCTTCGAACGCATCACGGGCGCCAGCTTCGAGCGCTACCTTGAGGAGGACCGCATCGCGTGAGCGCCCATCGATTCGTCGTCGCCGTGATGCCCAAGCCGGGCATCCTCGATCCCCAGGGCCGGGCCGTGGAGCAGGCATTGCCGCACCTCGAGGTCAGCGGCGTGTCCGACGTGCGTGTCGGTCGGCGCGTAGAGCTGACCGTCGAGGCCCCGGACACGATGGCTGCCAGGGCCGTCGTCGAGCGCCTCGCCGGCGAGGTCTTCGCCAACCCCATCATCGAGACCTGGGAGGTCGCCCCCGCCTCGCTCGTGGCCGCCGCCGGATGAAGGTCGGAGTCGTCGTCTTCCCAGGCTCCAACTGCGATCGCGACACCCTCCACGCGGCCCGCCTCGCCGGCACCGAGGCCGAGCCACTCTGGCATGAGACTCCGGACGTGCGCGGCGTGGACCTCGTCGTGCTGCCGGGCGGCTTCGCCTACGGGGACTACTTGCGGGCGGGCGTCCTGGCCCGCTTCAGCCCCATCATGGCCGCCGTTCGCGATCACGCCCAGTCGGGCGGCTTCGTGCTCGGCATCTGCAATGGCTTCCAGGTCCTGGCCGAGGCCGGCCTCGTGCCTGGCGCCCTGCGCCGGAACAGCACCCTGCGCTTCGAGCATCGCTGGGTGCGTCTGTCGGTCGAGCGCGGCGACTCGCCCTACACGCGCGGCTTGCCGCCGGGCCGCACGCTACGCATGCCGATCGCGCACGGGGAGGGCAACTACTACCTGCCCGAAGGCGAGCTCGACGCGCTCGAGTCGCGCGGCGGCGTCCTCTTCCGCTATGCGCCGCCGGAGGGCAACCCGAACGGGAGCGCGCGCGACATCGCGGGCGTGTGCGACACGGGCGGTCGCGTGTGCGGGTTGATGCCCCATCCGGAGCGGGCCTCCGAGGCGCTCCTCGGCTCCGACGACGGCATGCTCCTGCTGCGCTCGCTGGTCGAGGGCGTTGCGATCGCGGGCAGGGCTGTCGCCGCGGCATGAGCGTGGTGGCCGAGATCGCGACGCCGCTCCACCGGGCGCTCGGGCTGACCGACGAAGAGCTCGACGCCATCCATGACCGTCTCGGCCGCGACCCCAACGATCTCGAGCTGGCCATGTTCGCCGTCATGTGGAGCGAGCACTGCTCCTACAAGAGCTCTCGGCGCTATCTCGAAACGTTGCCGACCAGCGGCGACGACGTGGTCGCCGGGCCGGGCGAGAATGCAGGCGTGGTGGCCATCGGCGAGGGCCTGGCCGTGGCCTTCAAGCTCGAGTCGCACAACCACCCGAGCGCGGTCGAGCCCTATCAGGGTGCCGCGACGGGCGTCGGCGGCATCCTTCGCGACATCTTCACCATGGGGGCCCGCCCGATCGCCATCCTCGACGCGCTCAAATTCGGCGACCCCTCGCAGGCCCGCTCCCGCGGGCTGGTCAAGGGCGTCGTGCGTGGCGTCGGCGGCTACGGCAACTGCGTCGGCGTGCCGACCATCGGCGGCGAGCTCGTCTTCGACCCCAGCTACGGCGACAACCCGCTGGTCAACGTGATGGCCGTCGGCCTGCTCGAGGAGCGCCACCTGACGCGCGCGGCTGCGCCGGGCCCGGGCAATCACGTCGTCCTCTTCGGCTCGGCGACCGGCCGAGACGGCATCGGCGGCGCGAGCGTCCTGGCCAGTGCCACCTTCGACGAGACCAGTGCTGCCAAGCGGCCGTCCGTCCAGGTCGGCGACCCGTTCGCCGAGAAGCTGCTCATCGAAGCCAGCCTCGAGCTCATCGCGCGCGGCCTCGTCGAAGGCCTCCAGGATCTGGGCGCGGCGGGCATCACCTGCGCGGTGTCGGAGACGGCCGATCGGGCTGGCACCGGCATCCGCGTGGATCTCGATGCCGTGCCCAGGCGCGAGGCGGGCATGGCGCCCTTCGAGGTCATGATCAGCGAGAGCCAGGAGCGGATGTGCGCCATCGTCGCTCCGCGCTGGCTTGACGCCGTCCTCGAGGTCTGCGCCCGTTGGGGCCTGCCGGCCGCGGTCATCGGCGAGGTCACCGACCACGGGCGCATCGAAGTCGTCGGCGCTGGCGAGGTGTTGGCCTCGATCCCAGCTGCCGCGTTGACCAGCGACGCCATCGCCTTCGACCGGCCCGCCCGGCCCCCGACCAAGACCCGCGCAGCGCCGGCCCCCGGTGCGCCCAGCGAGCCGGGTGAGGGTCTCCCTGAGCGGGGCATGGATCCGGGCGCCGTGCTGCTCGCGCTGCTCGGCGACGCCAACCTGGGCAGCCGCGGGTGGGTCACCACGCAGTACGACGAGACAGTCGGCACCGATACGGTCGAGGCCGGGGAGCGCGCGGCCGCCGTCCTGCGCATCAAGGGCAGCCCGAAGGGCCTCGTGGCGGCCACCGACGCCCAGGCCGCCGTCGCCGCCCACGATCCCTGGCTCGGCGCCGCGATGGCCGTGTCTGAATGCGCCCGCAACGTGGCCATCACCGGAGCGCGACCGTTGGGTGTCACGAACTGCCTCAACTTCGGTGACCCGACCGATCCCGAGGCGTTCTGGCGATTCACCGAGTCCGTCCGTGGCCTGGGCGACGCCTGTCGCGCCCTCGGCTTGCCGGTCACCGGCGGCAACGTCAGCTTCTACAATGCATCGCCCTCGGGCGAGATCCTGCCCACGGCCCAGATCGGCGTCGTCGGGCTGCTCGAGGACGTGGAGCAGCGCGTGGCGCCAGCCTTTCGGCGCGCGGGAGACGTCGTCGTGCTCGTGGGCGAGACCTCGCCGGGCTTGGCCGGCTCGGCATACGCCGCGCTCGCCGGCACGGCGCCGGACGACGGGCCGCCGGCGCTCGACCTGAGCCGCGAAGCGGCCCTCCTGCACTGGCTCGCGGCCGCCGCGCGGGAGGGCCTGTTGGCCTCAGCCCAGGACGTCTCCGGAGGCGGGCTCGCGGTGGCGCTGGCCGAGTCTTCGATCTGGTCGGGGCTCGGCGCCCGTCTCCAGGTGGGGGTCGGGTCGACGCCCTCGGTCGACCTCTTCGGTGAGAGCCCGGGCCGCGTCATCGTCTCGACCGAGCCGGCTCTCTGGGAACGGCTGGCAGGTTCGGCGGCGGCTCACGGGCTGCCCATCCGGCGCATCGGGCTGGTCGATGGCGAGCGCCTGATCATCGAGCTCGTCGGGGAGGGGGCGACGGGCGCGGCCGAGGAGCGCGGTGCAGGCGTCGCCGACGCGCTCGACGTCGCCGTGCGAGACCTCGCGCATGCCTGGCGATCCGCCCTGCCTCGGGCGCTCGGCGAGGAGGCCTGAGCGATGTGCGGCGTGGTCGGCATCCATGCCCCGGGTCAGGAAGCGGCGAGCCTCGCCTCGCTGGCGCTCTTCGCCCTCCAGCATCGCGGCCAGGAATCGGCCGGCGTGGCCGTGAGCGACGGACAAGGGGTGATGGTCTACAAGGACCTCGGCATGGTCGCCCAAGTCCTCGACGAGCGACGCCTGCCATCGCTGCGCGGCCACCTCGCCATCGCCCACTGCCGCTACTCGACGACCGGCTCGACGCTCTGGGAGAATTCCCAGCCCGCGTATCGCCTCGGGCCACAGCGGACGGTCGCAGTCGGGCACAACGGCAACCTCGTGAACACCCGCCAATTGCTCGAGCAGCTGCCGGGCGGCCGTCAGCGGATGCGCGGCTCGTCGGACACGGAGCTGCTCACCGCGCTCCTGTCCGACGTACTCGGCGACGATCTCGTCGCGGCCCTGCTGACGGTCCTGCCACAGGTCTCCGGCGCCTACTCGCTGGTGGTCATGGACGAGCATCGGGTCATCGGCGTGCGCGACCCCCATGGGTTCCGTCCGCTCGCCCTTGGTCGCATCCCGGGTGATCCGGACGCCTGGATGGTGGCCTCGGAGACGGCCGCGCTCGATATCCTCGGTGCCGAGGTCATTCGTGAGGTCGAGCCGGGCGAGATGGTCGTCCTGGGCGAGGCCGGCGGCCCTCGCTCGATCCGCTTCGCCGAGGCGCAGGAGCACCTCTGCGTCTTCGAGCTGATCTACTTCGCGCGGCCCGATTCCTACCTCATGGGCCGCAACCTCTACGAGGCACGCCGGCGCATGGGCGAGGCCCTCGCCCGCGAGGCGCCGGTCGATGCCGACACCGTCATCCCGGTGCCGGACACGGGCGCAGCCGCCGCCGCCGGCTACGCGGAGGCCAGCGGGCTGCCCTATCGCGAGGGCATGGTCAAGAACCGCTATGCGGGTCGGACCTTCATCCAGCCCTCCCAGGCCATGCGCCAGCGCGGCGTGGACATGAAGCTGAGCGCGCTGCGCGAGCAGGTCCGCGGCCGACGGCTGGTCGTCGTCGACGACTCCATCGTGCGCGGGACGACGACCCGCCAGATCGTCACGCTCCTCCGCCGGGCGGGCGCGACCGAGGTCCACTTGCGCATCAGCGCGCCGCCCATCTACCACCCCTGCTTCTACGGCATCGACACGCAGATCGAGACCGAGCTCATCGCCTCACGGATGACCCTCGACGAGATCCGGGCCCACCTCGGCGCCGACTCCCTGGCCTACCTCTCCATCGGCGGCGTGCTTGACGCCCTCGAGCTGCCCCGCGAGCGGTTCTGCTTCGCCTGCTTCGACGGGCAGTACCCGGTGCCCGTGCCTTACGACGTCGCCTCGCACAAGTTCGTGCTCGAGGACGAGCCGGTCGCCGGAGCGCGATGACGCGAGAGCGCGGCGCCTATGCCGGGGCCGGCGTCGACGTCGACGCCGGCGACCGGGCGGTGGAGCTGTTGAGAGCCCACGTGGGGCGAACGCTCGGCGAGGTCGAGCTGATCGGCGGGCTGGGTGGCTTCGCTGGCGCGGTTGCCCTGCCGACAGGCATGCGCGAGCCGGTCCTCGTCAGCGCCACCGACGGCGTGGGCACGAAGACGGCCATCGCCTCCGCCATGCGCCGCTTCGGGACCATCGGCCGCGACCTGGTGGCGATGTGCGCCGATGACGTCGTCTGCCTCGGTGCTCGGCCGCTCCTGTTCCTCGACTACCTGGCCGTCGGCCGGGTCGATCCGGTGGACGTGGCCGAGCTCGTCGGCGGCGTGGCGACCGGCTGCCAGCTGGCCGGCTGCGCGCTCGTCGGCGGGGAGACCGCCGAGCACCCGGGCCTGATGCGGCCCGACGAGTTCGACGTGGCCGGCTTCTGCGTCGGTATCGCCGAGCGCGCGGACCTGCTCGACGGCGCGACATCGGAGCGCGGCGACGTGATCGTCGGCCTGGCGGCCAGCGGCCTCCACGCGAACGGGTATTCGCTCGTGCGGGCCCTGCTGGCGAGCTTCGACCTGGCCCTGGACCGACCCTACCTCGAGGTCGTCAGCACCACGCTGGGCGAGCATGCCGCCGACCAGGTCTTGTCACAAGAGCCGGACCACGTCATGGCTACGCTTGGCGAGGTGCTCCTGACCCCGACACGGATCTACGCCCGCGACGTCCTGGCGCTCCGGCAACGGCTGGCGGTCGAGGGCACCCCGCTCCGGGGGCTCGCCCACGTGACCGGCGGCGGGCTGCCCGGCAACGTGCCGCGCGCGCTGCCGCCGGCGCTCGGGGCGCGCCTGGACCCGGCGACGTGGCCGCTCCCATCGATCCACCGCCTGGTGGCCGGACTGGCGGGCATGGACGGGCTCGAGCTGCGTGCCACGCTCAACGGCGGCCTCGGCATGGTGGCCGTGGTGCCCCCTGCCGGTGTGGCCTCGACCCTCGACCTGCTGGAAGAGCGAGGCGTGCCGGCCTGGGTGGTCGGCGAGGTCGTCACGGTCGAGACCCTCGATGGGGCCCGCTATGCCGAACGAAGCGGCCCGACGCGGTCACAGCTTGGTTGAGCTTCGTGCCGGTGACTGAACCCCCGGTCATCGCCATCGGCGTCTCCGGCGTCGGCTCCAACCTTCGGGCGCTGGTGGCCGCCGAGCGTCGTGGCGAGCTCGGCGGGCGCGTCGGCCTCGTCTTCGCCGATCGGGCATGCGCGGCCCTCGACTGGGCAGCAGGCCAGGGCATACCCACCGCGCTCGTGCCTGGCGGCGACGACGCCGCGCTCGCAGCGGCGCTCGACGCGGCGTCACCTCGGGCCATCGCGCTGGCGGGCTACATGCGCGTCGTCGGCCCCACGGTGCTCACGCGCTACGCCGGGCGGATCCTCAACACGCATCCCTCGCTGCTGCCGGCCTTTCCAGGTGCCCACGCCATCGAGGACGCGTTGGCTGCTGGCGTGACCGTGACCGGCTGCACCGTGCACCTCGTGGACGCCACGCTCGACGGTGGGCCGATCATCCTCCAGGCACCGGTCGTCGTCCGGACATCGGACGATCTCGACGCCCTTCGCGCGCGCATCCAGGCGGCCGAGCACCGCCTCCTGCCGCGCGCGGTCGCCCTCATGCTCGCGGGTGCCATCGTGGTCGACGAGGTCCGGCTACGGATCGACCACGCGCTGGCGGACGCGCGTATCCCGGTTCCGCGGCGGGCGCTCCTCTCCGTCTCGGACAAGACCGGCCTCGTCGACCTGGCGCGTGCCCTCGTCGAGGACCGCTTCGAGCTGGTTTCGACCGGCGGCACGGCACGAGCGCTGCGCGAGGCCGGGCTGCCGGTGACCGATGTGGCGGCCGTGACGGGCCTGGCGGAGATGCTCGATGGGCGTGTCAAGACGCTCCACCCCGCGATCCACGCGGGCATCCTCGCCGACCGCCGGCGGGCCGCGCATCGTGAGGCGCTGAGCGAGGCGGCCATCGCGCCGTTCCAGCTGGTCGTGGTCAACCTCTATCCCTTCGCGGCCGCTGCCGAGCGACCGGGCATCAGCGACGACGAGCTGGTCGAGGAGATCGACATCGGAGGCCCGGCGATGGTCCGCGCCACGGCCAAGAACCATGCCAACGTCGGCATCGTCACCGACCCCGATGACTACGACGCGGTCCGGGCCGCGATCCGCGCGACCGGCGGCCTCCCGGACTCGCTGCGGCGTCGGCTGGCCGTGGCCGCCTTCCGTCATACCGCCGCGTACGATGCGAGGATCGCCACCGAGCTCGCGGCACGCCTGGCGCCACACCCTGCGGCGGCTGGACGCGACGCTGACGCGAGATCCGAAACCGGACCCGAGGCCACAGGACTACCCGAGCGTCTCGACCTGCCCCTCGAACGCGCCCTCGACCTGCGCTACGGGGAGAACCCCCATCAATCGGCGGCCATGTACCTGCTGCCAGGCGCAGACCCAGGTTCGGGCCCATTCGCGGCCGGCGTGGACGTCCGCGGCGGCAAGGTCCTGAGCTACAACAACCTGCTGGATGCCGCAGCTGCCGCCGGCCTGGCGCGTGACCTGCGCGGCCCAGCCTGCGTCATCGTCAAGCACGCCAACCCCTGCGGTGTCGCAGAAGCCGACGACCCGATCGCGGCCTGGGACGGCGCGCTGGCCGGCGACCCGGTCAGCGCCTTCGGTGGCGTGGTCGCACTGACGAAGCCGATCGACGCCGCCCTCGCCGAGCGGCTCGTGTCCATCTTCCTCGAAGTCATCGTCGCACCCGGCCTCGACGCAGGCGCCGAGGCCGTCCTGGCCGGGCGCCCCAACCTGCGTGTGGTCGTCGATCCGCATCTCGGCGCCCCACCCATCGCCAGCCGCGAGCTGCGCACTGCGGGCGGCGCCGTGCTCGTGACCGAGGCCGACGTCGAGCCCGACGACCCGCAGGTCTGGACGGTCGTAACGTCTCGCCGTCCGACGGCTCGCGAGCTCCGTGATCTGGACCTCGCCTGGCGCGTGGCGCGACACGTGAAGTCGAATGCCATCGTCCTCGTGCGCGATGGCGCTGTCGTCGGGGTCGGTGCCGGTCAGATGAGCCGCGTCGACAGCGCCCGCCTGGCCTGCGCCAAGGCCGGCGAGCGAGCCGACGGCGCGGCCTGCGCCTCGGATGCCTTCTTTCCCTTCCCCGATGCCGTCGAGGTCTGCCTCGAGGCCGGCGTGACGGCCGTCGCCCAGCCCGGCGGATCGCAGCGCGACGCCGAGGTCATCGCCGCCGCCGAGGCCACCGGCGCGGCCATGGTGCTGACCGGAAGACGCCACTTCCGCCACTGAGGTCTAGACTGGCGTCGACGACCACACTCCCCATCGAGGACCCGACCATGGACGAAGGAACAACGAAGGACGAAGCGACCGCCGCGGCGACATCGGGCGCGGCGAGTCAAGCCGCGGATGACGCCCTTGGCGCTGGGCCCGGGGACGCAGACGCTGCGTCCGGGGAGCCGGCCCCGGCCGGGGCAGACGCGGACGCGGGGGGCTGGGCAGCCCAACTCCAGCGCATGATCGACGACATCGGACGCCAGGCGGCGCCAGTCATCCGCGAGGTAGCCGCCAAGGCGGCTGAGCTGGCGGCGGTGGCCGGCGAAAAGGCCGGCCCATTCGCCCAAAAGGCAGCCGAGAAGACCGCCGAGTTCGGTGCCGTGGTCGCTGCGCGCGGCCACGAGATGGCGACGGACCTGCGGCGTGCCGACGGGGATGGGGATGGCGCGCCATCAGCTGGATCGGCCGCTGCGGGCGGCGCGCCGGCCGACGCCCCGACACCGGCCAGTGAGACGACCGAGAGCGAAACCAAGGGCGCCTGATCGGGCCGCGGCGGCCAACAAACCGAAAGGACCGAGCCGCGAAGCTCGGTCCCTGGGGTTCCCCCCCAGACGCGAGGGGTCAGTCCTGGCCCTGGGGCTCAGTCCTGATGCTGCTTGTTCGGGCGGGCTTCCTTCTGACGAGCGCGCTCGCGGGAGGCACGCTCCAGGTCGGCCGATCGGTCGCGCGACAGCTGCCGCGCCATGATCGGATCGAGCATGTAGCCGTGGCCCTCGACGTCGTCGCTCTGCGGGGCGGGCTGCTCGGCCGGCTTCTTGGCCATCGTCGTCTCCTTCGGTCGCTTCGTCCGTTCGGCCTTTCGGATGCGCCGTTCGGTGAGCACAGGATGCGCGTCCCGTGCCACCCGAGACAACGGCCGAGGCGACGGCAGCGGTGTCAACGATGCGACAGGTGGGCTGACGGCTGGCACTCAGCCCCGCTCGATGATGAGGCGCGAACTTCGCGCCTCCACCGGAAGGCCACATCGTGCATCCTAGGCGGGTGAGCGTGAGGGCAGGGGAGGGTGCGATGGCCAGCGAGGGTTGGGCAGTCGAGCGTCTCCGAGCCTGTGCGCTCTTCGCCCAGGCACGACCTGAGGTCCTGGCTGAGGTCGCCCGGGCGCTTCGACAGCGCCGCTTCCGGCGCAACGAGGTCATCTTCCACCAAGGTGATCCGGGCGACTCCCTGCACATCATCGCCAGCGGCGCGGTCAAGATCGTGCTGCCGTCGGCGGAGGGCGAGGAGGCCATCATCGCCACGCTGCGCGAGGGCGACTTCTTCGGCGAGCTGGCCCTGCTCGACGGGGCCCCGCACTCGGCGACCGCGACGGCCCTCGAGCCGGCCGAGACGATGATGCTGCCACGGCCCGTCTTCCACGACCTGCTCGATCGCGACCCTGGCCTGCGGGACGCGCTGCTGGCTGGCCTCGTGGCCGAGCTGCGGCGCCTCACCGGACACGTCGAGGAGCTCCACTTCCTCGACCTTGCTGGGCGCCTGGCGATGCGCCTGACGCGCCTGGCGCTGGGCGCCGAGCCCGGCGCGCACGGCGAGGTGCGCCTCGACTGGCCGTACACGCAGTCGGACCTGGCGGCCATGATCGGCGGCACCCGTCAGAGCGTCAACAAACTGCTCAGCGGGCTCGTAGACGAGGGCCTCATCCGCATCGAGCGTGACACGCTGGTCATCACCGACGTCGACAAGCTCGCCCTGCGCGCGGATCGCTGAGCGTGGCGGATCGGCCGACGCCGGAGCCTGCACTCGAGATCCTGCGTGCGGCGGCACAGCGCGCCCGTATCGCGCGACGCCTGCAGGGCGATCCGGAGACCGCTCTTCTCCAGTCGATCGTCGATGCCACGGTCACGCTCTTCGACGCCGAGGCGGCATCGATCGCCATCTTCGAGCGTGACCCGGAACGCCTCGAGTTCCGCGTCGCCGCAGGTGAGCAGGGCGCCGGTGCCATCGGGTTGTCGGTGCCACCGTCGAAAGGCATCGCGGGTTTCGTCTTCTCGACCGGCCAACCCCTCGCCCTCTCGGACGTCATGAGCGACCCTCGCTTCGACCGCGCGACGGCGGAACGGACGGGGTATGTGCCGCGCTCCATCGCCGCCGTGCCGCTGGTCGACGAGCGCGGCGCCGGGACCGTCGGCGTCCTGCAGTTGCTCGACAAGCGCACCTCGCCGACGTTCACGCTGCGCGACATGGAGCTGCTCGGCGTCTTCGCCGCCCAGGCCGCCGCCGCCATCCACGCCACCCGCGTCCAACGCGACCTCGACGAGCTGCTGCGGCAGGCGCTCGGCCGGCTGACCGGGGACGAGCTGACCCCGGAGGCCGTCGACAAGCTCGTCTCCTCGGCCACGATCGGCCTCGATCCCGACACCGAGGCTCCGTTCTGGGGCCTCGTCGACCGGTTCGCTCGACTCGGCGCCATCGGCGAGCGCGAGTCGGCGCTGGTCGCCGACCTGCTCGACCTCCTCGTCCGGTACGCAGCGTCGTCCCGACGCCGAGGCTGAAATGCCGTGACGGATGTCCTGGTCCCGGCCTGGTCGGAACCATTCTCGATCGCTGCCCGCGAGCGGTTGACACGCCTGCCGCCAGTGGCCGAGATCGATCGTGCCTTCGCCTTCGGCGGCGCCACGGGCGCGGCTGTGCGCGTGGCCATCCTCGATAGCGGCCTCGAGCGCAAGCATCCCGCCCTCAACGGCCGCGTCGTCGAGAGCGTCGCCGTAGAGCTTGATCGCGAGGGCGAGCCGCACATCGTGGACGACGACCGGGACGACCTCTTCGGCCATGGCACCGCCTGCGGCGGCATCATCCTGGGCCTGGCACCGGAGGTCGAGCTCGTCTCCGTCCGGGTGCTTGGCTCCGACCTGCGCGGCAAGGGGCCGGCCTTCGCGGCGGGCCTCGAGTGGGCCATCGAGCATGGCTGCCGGGTCGCCAACCTGAGCCTCTCGTCGAAGAGCGATGCTATGTTCGGCATCTTTCACGAGCTCGCCGACAGCGCCTACTTCCGGAACGTGATGCTGGTCTGTGCCGCCAACAACGTGCCCGGGCCGAGCTATCCCTCCCTCTTCAGCTCGGTCGTCTCGGTCGCTGCCCACGACGAGCCCGACCCGTGGCGGCTCTTCTACAACCCGGCGCCGCCGGTCGAATTCGGTGCCTGGGGGGTCGACGTGCCCATCGCCTGGCGAGACGGTGGCACGACCGTGGCGACCGGCAACAGCTTCGCCTCGCCGCACGTGGCAGGCATGGTCGCCCTGCTCCTCTCGAAGCACCCGGAGTTGACGCCCTTCGAGGTCAAGGCCGTCCTCGCGGCCGTGGCCGACAACCCCCGGCCCGGCGCCGGGGGATAATCCGGCCACCATGCCAGCCGAGCCGTTCCGGTATCCGGACCTCCAGGGACGACTCCGCAGCGAAGGGCTTCGGCGGGTCTTCACGCACGGCCGCGGCGGGCAGCTGACATTCCTGCTCGTGCTGGGGGTGGGCATCCTGGCCGTGCCGCTCTCGGCACCACTGTTGGCCCTCGGCTATGCCGCCGCCTGCATCGCCCTCATGGTGCCCACCGTCCGCCAGGGCCTGGTCGACCAGGCTGCACAGCGCGAGATCCTGGTCGCCGCCATCGGCGCGCGCTTCAGCGCGTCCGACATCGCGGCCCCGGCGCGACGCGCCGCCGTCGAGGCCTCGGTCGGGGTGCTGGCAGAGATCGCCTTGCGGATCCACGACGTCGAGCGCGGCGGCCGTGTCGCCGATCGGGCGCGAGCCGCCTTCGCGGACGCCGCCGGCCTCGTCGACCTGCAGCTCGAGTCCGCCCGGCAGGCGGAGTCGCTCGAGCGCGTGTTGGCCATCGTGGCGCGCAACGATCAGCTGGCCGGCGCATCGACCACTCGGAGCCGGGCGGAGGGGGCCAGCGACGCCGACCAGACGTTGCGCCAGCAGAACATCGATGCGGTGCAGGCGGAGGCGGTGGCCGCCGACGAGCTGATCACGACCATCGGCCATCGCCTGGAGACCATCCTGCTCCAGATGTCGCAGATCGACCGCGAGACCATCGACCTCGTCCGGGCAGATGAAGCCGTGCGCGAGTCGGGCGAGGCCGTGCAGCGCCTTCAGGACGTGGTCGAATCACGGCGGCGTGCCGCCAGCCGGCTCATCTCCGTGCTCTCCACCGAGGATGAGCCCTATGCTTCGCGTCGGAGCTGACCTCTTGGGACCAGGCTCCCGCGAAAGGATGCACCCGTGAACAGCAACCGATCCTGGTGGATCTGGGGCGCCGCCGTCCTGCTCATCGTCTTCGTCTTCGTCGCCGTCATCGGACGGCTCATCGATGGCATCGGCGAGCCGGATCCTGGTGACAACGGGTCGGCCGTCGCCACGCCGACGACGCCCGCCAACGCCATCGGCATCTCGATCGCCAGTTCCAACACCAAGGAAGCCTGGCTCCATCAGGCGGTCGATGCCTTCAACACCGCGGCCGCCAGCGACCCTGACCTGCAAGTCGACGGCAAGCCGGTCTTTGTGACCATCCTGCAGGAGGAGGTCGACGGCAAGGTCGCCGACTACCGCTCGGGCACGATGGTCTCCGACACGGTCGCCGGGCGCATCGAGCCGACCGTCCTCTCCCCGGGCGAGGAATCGTGGGTCCAGAAGTTCGACCGGGACTGGCAGAGCGCCAAGGGCGCCGACCCGATCTCCGAGGCGCAGGCTCCGATCCTGGTGCGCACACCCCTGGTGGTCGCCATGTGGGAGTCTCGGGCCAAGGCCCTCGGCTGCTGGCCGACGCCCGGTCCCGACTGTACCTGGGCCCGACTCGGCGCGCTAGCCAACGACCCACAGGGCTGGGCCGCGGTCGGCAAACCGGAGTGGAAGAAGTTCAAGTTCGGCTACGGCTATTTCGGCGAGTCGAACTCGGGCACGCTGGCCACGGTCGCCATGTGCATGGCGGCGCTGGGCAAGGCGGTCGGCTTGACGGTCGCCGACGTGAGCCCCGACAACGCCTGCGGTCGCTTCTTGCACGAGATCGAGCGGGCCAAGGTCCACAGCGGCAAGTCGGACGTCTTCCTGCTCGACCAGATGCAGGCTGGCGGCCCGGAATACCTCGACGGCGTGGTGACCTACGAATCGAACGTCATCGCCCGCAATCGGAGCGCGCGCGACCAGTTGCGCGAGCCGCTCGTCTCGGTCTACCCCCAGGACGGCACGGTCGTCGTCGGGCATCCATACGCCATCCTCGACGGCACGCCGTGGGTCAGCGACGAGCAGGCCGCCGGTGCCAGGATCTTCCGGGACTACCTCCTCTCGGACGGGCAGCAGCGTGCGGTGCTCGAGCTCGGCCTCCGCCCGGCCGACCCCGCCACGCCGCTGGGGACGCCCATCGAGCTCGGCAATGGCGCCAATCCCGAGGCCACGCTGGTGCCGCTGACGGTCCCCGACACACTGGCCATCGACCGCGTCGGCGAGGTCTGGCAGGACGTCCGAAAGCACGCCGTCATCGCCATCGTCTTCGACAAGTCGGGGAGCATGGCGGAAAACTCGAAGATCAATGCCGCGGTCAAGGGGGCACAGGAGTTCGTGCGACGGATGAGTCCCCAGGACGAGCTGCTCTGGATCCCCTTCGACGAGGCCGTCTATCCGGGCGTCCGGGGCACCAAGGCAGCCGTCGGTGAGGACCTCATCGGCGACATCGCGGCCACGACCGCAGATGGCGGGACCGCCCTCTACGACGCCATCCTGCTGGCTCGCCAGGAGCTGGAAACGCAGCGGGCGGTGACCGGCGATACGGTACGCTACGGCATCGTCGTCCTCTCCGACGGGCAGGACCAGAACAGCGTCCAGACGCTCTCTCAGCTCGAGTCGGCGCTGGCGACCACGGAAGCCGATCCCACGGGCATCCAGATCCACACCATCGGCATCGGCGAGGACGCTGACGAGGCGACGCTCAAGAAGATCGCCCAGGCTGCCCACGGGCGCTTCTGGAAGCCCAAGAGCGACGCTGAGGTCGTCGTCGTCTACAAGGACATCGCCGCGTACTTCTAGGCCGCCGCTCGGGCCCCTGAGCGCTCAACGCAGAGGATGGGCATGGGTCGCTTCTTCGCCGCACTGCGACGCTACTGGAATTTCTTCTTCCTGCGCCGGAGCGAGGACGTCCGGAACGCCGCCGACCAGCAGTTCACGGGCTCGGTCGAGGGCATCCAGGCGGCGTACGCCGTCGACCGCGATCGACTCTCGAAGGACTTCCGCGGGCTCCAGGAAGCGGTCGCCCAGGTCCTGACTATCGCCGAGGACAAGAAGATCCAGCTCGAGCGGCTAGGGGACGAGGAGCAGCGGCTCCAGGCGCAGCTCAACGGCGCCATCAACGCCGCCGAGCGCGCCCAGGCGTCGGGCGACACGGAGGAGTATGCCAAGGCCAAGGCGGCCTACGTGCGATACCAGGCGCGGATGACCGAGATCGACGCAAGCCAGACGCGCCTGACGACCGAGGTCGCCAACCTCGAGACCAGCATGAAGGGCCACATGACCCGGCTGACCGCCCTGCAGGCCGAACTCGAGAGGCTGCCCCAGGAGGAGGCCGAGACGATCGCCGAGTACGTCTCCGCCAAGCAGATCATCGAGCTCAACAACCGACTCATGAACGCCTACGACAGCCTTCAGGAGGGTCCCTCGAGCGTCGTCCGGGCCGAGGTCCGTAAGATGTCCGCGCAAGCGCGCATCACCGAGCAGCTGGCCGGCACCGACGTCAAGCTCCAGGATCAGCAGTACGCGCAGCTCGGCCTCGAGATGGCGGGCGAGGACTCGCTGGAGGCCGTGCTGGCCGCTCGGCGCGTCGAGCGCGAGGGTGGCGTGGCGACGCCGGCCGCGGCCGAACGCGAGGCCGCCGAACCCGAGGCTCCTCCGGCCGCCGACACACCGGCCGGCGCTCCGCCGCCCGAGCGGCCGCAGATCTGACCACGGCCGGATCGACGGACCGGGTGGCCGGCGGGCCGACGGGCCCGACGGGCGCCACGCAGCGCCCAGGTTTCATCGAGGAGCTCTCGCGAGCCCACTACGCTCGCCTGGCCCGCTGCGTGATCCTGAGTGGCAACACCAACGACCTCTTCCCGGTCGGCCCGGGCGAGGCGCCGCGCTACGTCAGCCTGGAGGCGGTCCTGGCCGAAGCCTTCGGGCACGCCCGCTATCCGCGCCGCGGTGCGGACGTGCCGTTCGTGGTCCTGACCCTCAAGGCCAACGGCATCGTCTTCGCCAGCGACGCCGATCGGTCAGCCATCGCCGCCATCGGGGCCGCGGCTGGCGGCCTGGATCCCGGCCTGGCCCGCGACGTGGCCACGTTCGTGCGCGAGGTCAACAAGGAGCGGGTGGCCTCGATCGTGACCCTGACCCTCGTCGCCGAGCTGATGCGCCTCATCAGCCGGGCACGAAGGCTGGGCATCCCGATCCGGCCCGTGGCGGCCATCATCGATCACGCCGAGACGCTCCTCCCGGCGGGTGACCTCGCTCGCCTTGCACCCGTCGATCGCGAGGCGATCACCGTCTTCAGTGATCTATTGCGGGACGACGCCATGTGGGCCGAGGCGGCCACCGCGGATGCCTACCCCGATGTCATCCTGCTCGTGGCACCGACCGTGGCCGAGCTGAGTGCCCGAATCGCGGAACTGCCCAAGACCGCCCGGGTCGAGATCCCGCGGCCGGACGAGGCACTGCGGCGGTCGTTCGTGACCGCCCGCCTGGCTCCTCTCGGGCCTGACGTGGCCGGCCTGAGCGAGGACTACTCGATCGACGCCCTGGTGGCGGATGCGAAGGGCCTCACGCTGCGCGACCTCGACGACCTGCTGACGGCCGCCCAACGCTCGCCCGAACAGTTCCGCATCGATCGGGCCGCTGTGGTGGCCATCGTCAATCGCACCTTGCAGGAGCGATTGGGCTCGATCATCACCGTCGTCTACCCCGAGCACACGATGGCCGACGTGGTCGGCTTCAGCGCCCTCAAGGTCCGGCTCGATCGCCTCCGTCGGCGCTTCGACGACCCCGATCGGGCGCCGGCGGGCATCACCGTCGTCGGACCCAACGGCGCCGGCAAGACGTTCATCCTCGAGGCCTTCGCGCGCGAGACGGATCGAACGGTCATCACACTGGGCCAGATCCGCAGCGAGTGGTACGGCAAGACCGATGTCTTCGCCGAGGCCTTCTCCTCCGGCCTGTCCGCCTTCGGGCGCATCCTCATCCTGGTCGACGAGGCCCACGTCGCCTTCGGTTCGATGCACGACCGTGAGACGCACGAGACCGAGGCCCGCCTCGCGAGCCACATGATCCGCATGATCGACGACCTGCCCAACCGGTCGCGCATCGTCTGGGCGCTCATCACCACGCGCCCGGACATGCTCGACCCCGACTTCGTGCGCAGCGGCCGCTGCTCGCTCTTCGTGCCCATCTTCGATCCAGAGGGCCCCGACGCCGAAGCCTTCGCCGCCTTTATGGCTCGTCGTCTGTCCGGGGCGGGCGTCAAGTTGACGGCGGCCGAGCGGCGCCTTCTGGCAGCGCGCACGGAAGGCTTCTCGGCCGGCGACTACCGGGAGTTCGCGGATGACTTCGCGGACGAGCGCACCTTCGACCCGAAGGCCCCCCTGGCGGGGTTCCTCGACGGCTGGACCCCGAGCTCGGTCTCACTGGGCGTGCAGCGCGAGCTGCAGATCCTGTTGGCCGCCCTTCATTGCGACTGGCCCGAGCTCCTGCCCAGGCGCCTCCGCGGCCTCTCCAAAGCCGCCCTCCAGGAGGGCATCGACCGACTGCGTAGCGCCTCGGCCCTTTGACGGCCGACGTCGTCCTCGCGCGCGAGGAGCCCTGCTAGGCTAGGCGGCCCATGAGCGATGCACGGCGAGACCGCTACTACCTGACCACGGCCATCGCCTACGCCAACAACCAGCCTGGCATCCACACGCTCTACGAGGTCGTGGCCAGTGATGTCATCGCTCGCTGGCACCGGATGTGTGGCACGCCCACCCGCTTCCTGACCGGGACGGACGAGCACTCCGTCAACATCGCGATGCAGGCGGCCGAGCGCGGCCTGGCGCCGAAGGTCTTCGTCGATGAGATGGTCGGGCTGTTCCTGGCAGCGGAGGGCCGACTGGGCATCGCGCCCGACCGCTTCATCCGCACGACCGACCCCGACCATGTGCTGGCCGCCCAGGAGATGGTCCGACGCGCGTACCACAACGGCGACATCTATCTCGGCTCCTACGAGGGCTGGTACTGCCCCAACGAGGGCTTCCGGAACGTCAGCGACCTGATCGAGGATGCGTCCGGCTTCCACTGTCCGAACCATCCGGACGTCGCTCTCCAGTGGCTGACCGAGCGCAATTGGTTCTTCCGACTGTCGGCCTACCAGGAGCGTCTGGAACGCCACTACGCCGAGCACCCCGACTGGGTCCAGCCCGAATTCCGGCGCAACGAGATGCTGGGCTTCATCCGCCAGGGCCTCGAGGACTTCTCGATCAGCCGCGAGAACGCCGGCGGCTGGGGTATCCCGTTCCCGATCGCCGAGAACGGCGAGACCGCCGAGCGCGAGGACGGCAGCTGGGATGTGGAGGCGGGCACGATCTACGTCTGGTACGACGCGCTCATCAACTACATCACCGGCGCCGGCTTCCCCGCCGACATGCCGGCGTTCGAGCGCTGGTGGCCGGCAGACCTGCACGTCATCGGCAAGGACATCGCGCGCTTCCACACCATCTACTGGCCGGCCATGCTCTGGAGCGCCGGCCTCGAGGCGCCTCGTCGGGTCTGGGTCCACGGCTGGCTGCTCGTCCAGGGCGAGCGGATGAGCAAGAGCCGCGGCAACTTCTTCGATCCCAACGCGATGGTCGATGCACTGGGCACGGACGGCACACGGTATGTGCTCCTGCGCGAGGCGGCGTTCGACCGCGACTCGGACGTCAGCTGGGATTCGTTCCTGCGGCGCTACAACGCGGACCTCGCGAACGATTGGGGCAACCTGGTCAATCGGACCGTGACTATGGCGCGCCGTTACCTCGATGGCGAGCGGCCGGCGCCCCGCCGGGCCGACGTCGCGCCGCTGGCCGAAGGCTGGTCCGACACGCTCGAGCGGTACCGCGCCGCACTCGAGGGCTGCCGCCTGCACGATGCGCTGACCGAGTTCGCAGAGCTGGTCGCCGGCGCCAACCGGTCCGTGGACGCCGAGCAGCCCTGGGTCCTGGCCAAAGCCTCGGCGAGCGGCGATGCCACCGCCGACGAGCGCCTGCGGGGCGTGCTCGGTGACCTGATCGAAACGTGTCGCCTGCTGGCCCTGGCCGTGGCGCCCTTCATGCCCCAAGCCGCTCCTCGGGTCCTCGGGCAGCTCGGCTACGCGTACACGTACGAGTCGGACGGCAACGGTGGGCCGCCGCTCCTCGACGAGCTGGCCTGGGGCGCCCAGGCGACCGAGACCGGGCGCGTCGGCGAGCCGACGCCGCTCTTCCCGCGCCTCGACCTCGAGGCGCCCACGGCCTGACCTCTTCCCCAGCGTCACGGACCGGCCTAGCATGCGGGCTGCGATGGACTGCCGGACCTGCGGCCGCATGCTCGAGGATGGCACGCGCTTCTGCCCCACCTGCGGTACGCCCGCTCTGGAACGGGCATGCGGGGCGTGCGGCGTCGCGCTGCCGGCCGATGCGCGCTTTTGCCCGGCTTGCGGCACGCCGACGGGCACGGATCCCTCGCCGGCCCAGGTGGTCGAGCCGGCCCGTGAGCGGAAACAGGGGACGATGCTCTTCGCCGACCTCGTCGGCTCGACGGCGTTCGCCGAGCAGCACGACCCCGAGATCGTGTCTCTACTCGTGGGCGGCCTCTTCGAGCGCGTCGGCGACGAGGTCCGCCGGTACGAAGGCACCATCGAGAAGTTCGCCGGTGACGCTATGCTCGCGGTCTTCGGGGTGCCGACCATCCACGAGGACGATCCCGAGCGGGCCGTGCGGGCCGCGCTCGAGATCCAGGCCGCCGTCGCTCAACTCGTTGCGGACGGCGGCTCGGACGAGTTGCGCCCCAGGCTGCGGATCGGCATCGAGAGCGGCGAGGTCCTCGTGGACCTCGACCGGGCCTCGGGTGCCCGCGACCTGTTCGTGACCGGCGACGCCGTCAACACGGCCGCCCGACTCCAGGCGCTGGCGGCGCCCGGCACGGTCGTGGTCGGCGCCACCACGTACGCGGCGACCCACGACGTCGTGGACTACGAGGCGCTGCCGCCGGCCGCGCTCAAGGGCAAGACCGGTCCTGTCCTGGCCTGGCGCGCGGTGACGGTCAAGGCGCGTCGCGGTGGCCTGCGCAGCCCACTCGGCATCGAAGCGCCGCTCATCGGTCGCCAGGACGAGCTCGACCGACTCAAGGAGACCGTCCGCCGGGCCGCCACGAGCGGTCGCCCGGAGCTGGTCACGGTGGTCGGGGCGCCGGGCGTCGGCAAGTCGCGGCTGACCTGGGAGCTCGAGAAGTACCTCGATGGCCTGCCCGAGCCCTACCACTGGCGGAAGGGCCGCTGCCTCGCCTACGCACAGGCCAGCTACGCTGCCTTGGCCGACGCCATCAAGGCCGACATCGGGGCCGCCGATGACGACCCACCCGCCACGGTCATGGAGAAGCTTGACGGGCGCCTGGCGGCGCTCGGCGGTGAGCTCGTGCCAGAAACGCGCGCGGCGCTGTTGGCCACGATCGGGCTCGAGGGCGATGCGATGGCACGGGACGTCCTCGTCGACGGCTGGACGCGCTATCTGGGGCGGATCGCCGCCGTGGCGCCGTTGGTCCTCGTCTTCGAGGACATCCACTGGGCGGACGAGGGCCTGCTCGACTTCATCGAGTACCTGGCGCGCTGGGGGGAGGGGGCGATCGCCATCCTCTGCCTCACCCGTCACGAGCTGCTCGACCGGCGGCCGACCTGGGGCGGCGGCATCCCGAACGCAGCGACCATCGTCCTCGAGCCGCTCAGCCCGGACGAGACTGACCAGCTCGTCGACGGGCTGCTCTCGGGCGGTCTGCCGCCGGCGATCCGGGAGCGCGTCGTTGGGCTGGCCGAGGGCAACCCGCTCTTCGCCGAGGAGCTCATCCGGATGTT
>JBEVDC010000030.1:0-6737 GCA_040514195.1 Candidatus Limnocylindrales bacterium
GGTGACCATGCCGACGGGCACGCCGAGGGCGCCCAGGAACAGCCCGTTGATGCCGTATTCGCCGACCGGGCGGCCGGCGAGCGTGGTCAGGGTCGCATCGCCGCTGTAGGTGTGGGCGATGGTCCCACGCGGGTGCCCGGCCCGCGCGTGGTAGCCGACGAAGAGCGCCAGCCCGAGGCCGGCCACGGCGGCAGCCTCGACCATGCTGTACGGCTTCTGGCCCTGGACGAGCCGCGCGGAGGGATGCACTTTCTCGGGCGTCAGGTTGTACATCCCGCCGTGGGAGTCATTGACGATCACCTCGGTCGCGCCGCCGGCCAGCGCCCCCGAGACGGCCGCATTCGCCTCGCCGATCATGAGCTCGACGGCGGCAGGGTAGTCGCGGTCCGCGCGGCCGGTCGGGCCCGGATGGCTGACCCCGGCGATGCCCTCCATGTCGACCGAGACGTAGACCTTCATGCGGTGCCCTTTCCTGGTGACCCGGATGGTTGCCGTCGCGGCTCATCCGGCTCCGGCGCGGGACCGCTGCGGGCTGGCGCGCCGAGCCAGACACTGCCGTCCGCGAAGCGCTCGGACTTCCAGATCGGTGCGCGCGCCTTGAGCTCCTCGATGGCGTAGCGGCAGGCGTCGAAGGCGGCGCCGCGATGGGCGGCAGCGACCGCGATGGCGACGCTCGTCTCGCCCACTCCGACCTCGCCGACGCGATGGACGATCGCCAGCCGGTGGACGCCGAATCGAGCGGCGATCTCGTCGGCGATGACCTCCAGGGTCGCCAGGGCCATGGCCTCGTAGGCCTCGTAGTCGAGCCCGATCACGCGTTGGCCGGCGAAGCGGGCCGCCTCAGCCTCCTGACCCGGCGCCGGCGTCCCCGGACTCTCGCGCGTACGGCCGAGGAAGGTGACCACGGCGCCATCGGCATCGGTCGCGACGGCCGCGCGGAGTTCGGCCAGGTCCGCGTCGCGGATCGGCCCGGCGCTGAGGGCGATCCAGCGGACCGGTCGGTCGGGGACAGTGCCGGGATCGTCGGCCGCCGCGGCGCCGCCTGCCACCGGCGGGATGAGGGCCAGCTCGTCGCCCTCCGCGAGCGGCTCGCCACCATCGGCGTAGACCCCGTTGCGGGCGAAGCGCATCGACTGGCCGGCCGCGGACAGCACCGGGTGCGTCGCGCACAGGGCAGCCCAGGCATCGTCGATGGTCGCTCCCTCGCCTACCTCGAGCGGCAGCTCGCGCACGCCGAGCTGCTGGCGCTGGAGCGCGAAGACTCGGACGGTCAGCTGCATCGCCTAGACCACGACGCCAGCTCCGAAGAGGAGCGCGGCGGAGACGATGGTGCCGGCCAGGACGGCCGCGGTATCGATGTACAACAGCCCCGTCGCGGACTCCATCGATCGGCTCCGCGCCGTGCGTAGTGCCATGGTCGTGAGCACCACCGGAAAGATGATGCCGACCCCGAGCAGCAGCCAGACAAGGAGCATGTGTGGCCCCGTCAAGGCGCCGAACGGTGCCTCAGCGCCAAGGCCTGCAGCGACCGAGACGCCGAACGCCACGAGCTGGACGATCAGGGCGGCAAGCAGGAGACGCACGGCCAGGATCAACGGGGCCTCGAGGAGCTTGGGCGTCACGAGGTACCAGTGTCCAAGGATCATGGCCGCCAGGACGCCGCCCGTGACCGCCGCCAGGAGGAGCAGTTGAGCGCCGATGACGGGGGCGGGCACTCCGTCACTCCCCCAGCCGAGTGCCGCGAAACCGATCGTCGCCAGGCCGGCAGCGACGGCCACCAGTCCGAGCCGGTGGCCGTGACCGCGGCGGAGGGCGACCGCCTCGATGGCGACGAGAAGGGTGAACACGAGCAGGCCGATGCGCCTGGCCTGGTCGAGCTCTGCGCTCGGGGTCGCCACCGCAAGGTTCAGCGGTACGGGCAGGCTGCCGTCCAGCAGGGTGGTCAAGGCGGCCAGGACCGCCGCGACCCCGGCCGTGAAGCCGAGGTAGCCGGTCGTCGCCTCGGTCCAGCGGCGAAGCCCGACGACCATCGCCGTGGAGCCCATCGCGAGGCTGAAAAGGAGCGTCCAGTTGACATACGCGAGGCTCTCCACCACGGATCGGTCGAGCACCGAGGGAGTGTAGCGAACGGGCTTGCGCGCTAGGCTAGGCCGCCCAAGACGGAGGCAGGACGATGGGCGATCTCGGCTTCACCTTCACCTGGTACGGCCACTCGTGCCTCGAGATCGACACCGAGGGCGGGCGCCGCATCCTGTACGACCCGTGGTTCAGCAACCCGACCTCGCCGAAGCGGGCCGATGAGGTCGATCGCTGCGACGTGCTCCTCGTCACCCACGGTCACTTCGACCACCTCGACGTGGGCGATGTGCTGGGCATCGCCAGCCGCCTTCGACCCGCCTGGCCGTGCATCCATGAGCTCAGCCTGTGGGCCGGCCGTCGCCTACCGGGCGGCATGGACCAGGTGACGGGCATGAACAAGGGCGGCACGTTCGATGCCGGTGGACTCGGCGTGACCATGGTCCATGCCGACCATTCGGCAGGCGACGTCCTCGGCGACCCGGCTGCCAGCAGCCCGGGCTAGGTCGGTGAGCCCGTCGGCTTCGTGGTCGAGCTGGAGAACGGGCGACGTGTCTACCTCGCCGGCGACACGGACGTCTTCGGCGACATGGCGCTGATCCGCGAGCTGCACCGACCCGACATCGCCTTCCTGCCCATCGGCGACCACTTCACGATGGGCCCACGAGGGGCTGCGGCCGCGGTCGAGCTGCTCGGCGTCCAGACGGTCGTACCCATCCACTACGGCACCTTTCCGATCCTTGCGGGAACGCCCGACCAGTTGCGCCTGGAACTGGCCGCTCGCGGGCTCGCCTCGGTCGAGGTGCTGGCGCCGGCGCGTGGAGTCGCGACGAGTTGACGAGCGACTCGGGGCCGCGACGATGAGCGACTGAGCCAGCGGCGAGGCGGCGGGCTAGGGCCTAGGGGCTCGGGCTCGGGCCTGTCGACGGGCTCGCGGCTGGGGTCGGCTCGTTCGTCGGTGCCTTCGGACTGTCCTGCTTCGAGCCGCCGGCCCACGGAGGCCGCCCGGGCCCCCGGATGACCTGGTCACCGATGACGAACACGGAGAACTGGTCCGATCCCGCCTCCTGCACGCCCATGACCGTGACCGATGTCCCCACCAACGGCACCAACGGGTGGTTGTCACCCCAGTAGCGGGCCGGTCCGACATCGAGGACGAGGACCCCGGTCGCCGTCTCGAGCACGTAGGCGGTGGTGCCGTCAGCGGACGTGCGCACGGCGACCGTGCCGGTCTGTTCGGTCAGCGGCTCGGTCTGCGGCTCGACGACGCCCGACTGGCGGCGCTGCTCCTTGAGCGCGCGCTGCCGTTCCTTGCGCTGCCGTTGCTGCTCGCGCTTCTCGGCCTGGCGCTCGGCGCGCTGCTGTTGCTTCTCGGCACGCTTCTGCTGCCCGAAGGCGTTTCCTTGACCTTGTTCGTCCGACTGCCCCGAGCCCCTGGGCCCGCCCAGCGTGCTGGCGCCGACCGCCCCGACCAGGAGCAGCAGCAGGGCCAGGACGGCCAGGAACGTGAGCAGGCCGTGATGGTCGTCCTGTGTCGGGGCCGTCGAAGGCGTTGACGGCGTCTCCGCCGAGGCGACATCGGTCGGCGGCTCGGTCGCGGAGGGATCGGTCATGGCGGGAGCATACGACCGGCCGACGCGTTACGGACGTCTGTGGTGCTCCTGAGCACCGAAATCTGGGATCCGGTTCACTGGGTCTGGCTGAGCACCAGGATCGCGTCGACGGCGACCATCGGCCGACCGTTCGTCCCAGCCACGCGGACCGTCAGGACATGGGGACCGGCGGTCTGCTGGTCGACCGTCATGAGCAATCTGACCGGTCGGAATACATCTGCGCCGGCATCGAAACGACCGACGTGTTGACCATCGATGAAGACATCCGCTCGGCCACGGCCGGGCCCCATCGGCCCGATGATGGCGATACCGGTGCCATCAAAGGCCAGCGAGAACTCGGCGCCGGCGGTCGTCGCGTACCGTGCGCCGGCGCCTGAGTAGTCCCGATGGTTGGCCACCTTCCAGCCCTTCGAGGCCCGGACCTCGCTTCCGGCATCGTCGATCCGCGTGAGGCGGATGGAGGACTCGGCGTACGGCCCGCGCGTGCCTCCGGGATCCCGAGCCCGCAGGCGCACGACGTACGCGTGGTCGGCAGCGGCAGCGATGGTCGCGCGACGCGACGTCTTGCGCGCCAGTCCGACCGAGCGGAATGCACCGCCGTCACGGGACACGCCAAGGTCGTAACTGGCCGCCCGCGAACCGTCGCTCGGTGGCTGCCATGCGAGCGCCAGCTCGATGCCGTTGGTCGCCAACCGATCGCCGAACGTCACCATCGGGGGTGCAACGACCGGCCCCGCGGTCAGGACAAGGGTCGGCGACGGCTGGACGCTCGCGTCGGGCACCGCGGACGTCGTGGGGCCGGCCAGGGAACCACTGGCGACGCCATCCGGCGTCGCCGTCACCGTCGCCGAGTCACCAGCACCGCGGGCCCCACCCGTCAGGCCGGCGGCGATGAAGCCGATGAGCGCCCCGACCGAGAGGAGGATCGCGTAGAGCACCGCCGCGCGGATGTTGGAGCGGCGTTCGGCCCCCGGCGCCGGCGAATCGACCATCAACGGCGTCGCGAGCGGCTCTGGGCGCGTGGTCCGCGGCGGAACCGTGGCGGCCTGGAGATTGGCCGCGTCCGCAGGAGGCGGGGCGGGCGGGCGTCGACCCATCGACGAATCGGCAACCCAAGGTCGGCCGACGATGGTGGGGAATGCGGCCGACAGTGCGGTCGGGGTCGCGGCGCCGGCGGCCGAGCGTGCGGTCGGGGTCGGGGCGCCGGCGGCCGAGCGTGCGGTCGGGGTCGGGGCGCCGGCGGCTGACAATGCGGTCGGGGTCGGCGCACTCGTGGCCTGCGGCGCCGCTACGGCTGCCGGCCTCGCGACCGAGGGCCGTGGAGGCACGGACGGTGCGGCGGCCTCCACACCCTGGGCGGAACCTGCCGCGGCGTTGCCCGGACTCGCCAACGCTGCCGCCGTGACAGCAGTCTTGGGCGCCTCCCCTGATGGTGAATCAACGCTGCTCGCTGCGGCGTCCTGATGCGTCGTCGTGGCAGCCGCAGGCCCACGCGTCGTGCTGGTGGTCGGCGGTGTCCGCGCAGCGTCGTCAGCCGGCCCCGCGGGCGTGCGGGTGTCCGGGAGCGCCGCCGCCGAGGATGCCGCCGCCGGAGGCTGAGCCGTGGCGCGCGGCTCAGCGGCCCCGCGGTTGCGCGTGGCGCCGCACTTGGGGCAATAGTCCCAGGAGGGTCGCTTCCGTTGCGGCCTCCATTCGTGCTGGCAGGGCGCTGAGCCAGCCATGCGGACGCTCCTCTGTAGACATGTTCTCCGGGCCTGAGAGCCGCGCGACCCGACAGGTGAGCGTGACGTATCAGCCGTTGGTGGCGTCGCCGTCCACGTCGACGCATCGCCTCGGGACTGGCGTCACCGGCGCCGAATGCTAGCACCGTCCGGGCTCTTGGCGAGGCTCTGGTCGCTGGCAGGTCTCAGATCGCGAAGCCGAGATGCTCAGCCACGGCGGCGATCGCATCGCTCGCAGGCCGGTCGTGCGGCACCACGAGGCGTGCGACCGGAAGGCCACTGAAGGCGGCCAGCTCGATCGTGCGCTCGCGCTCCTCGACGGCCGCGAGTCGCCGCCGCCAGACCGGGTCGTCCGACAGGTTCAGTCGCGCCCGTTGCTCAGCATGGAGCCTGGCAGCCCAGGTGACCGCGTCCTCGGTAGTCGCCACCTCATCGCGCAGCTCACCGTTGTGGTCGCCCCGCTCGAGGAGCACGACCCGCCCGATCGCCAGCGGTCCGGGCACCCACCGTGCCCCGATGGTCGCCCGATCGACGCCGAGCGACGGCCGGATGAAGCCGCGGCTCGCGGTCGCCAGCGCCTTGCGTAGTCGCAGGCGTCGCCGAAGGCTGATCGGCATCCTCGCGTACGCCTCGGGCGCCGTCGTCTCGATGTCCGGGTAGAAGCGCAGTCGGCGCGGGAACGCGCTGCCCATGCCAGCACCGTCGACGAGGAGCTGATCGTCACCCAGGACCGCGTGACCGGTCGCAGCCAGACGTGCCATGAGGGTCGACTTGCCGGCGCCCGACCGACCGAGGACGAGGGTCAGGCCACGTTCATCGGCGACGCCGGCGCCCGGCACGAGCGCGCGGTCGTGCTCGGCCGCGATGACGGAGAGCATCGGCTCGACGACGTAGCCCTGGACGAGGGAGCGCGCGAACGAGATCGGGACGCCCAGGAGATCGATCACCATCCTGGTCGGCGATGCGTCGGCGGGCGACACGGCCACCCGCCATGCGACGCTCTTGTGCCGGCCTCCAAAGGTGACCGCCGGTGACGATCGCGGAAGACGAGCGAATTCGATCTCCAGCGCCGTGTCTCCGCGGTCTGGGACCTCACGCGGTGCGTACTCACGGCGGAAGGCCTCGACCACCGCGTCCTGTCCCAGGATGGCGACGTCGAGCCCGGGCGCGAACGCGAACCGAGCGTCGCGCATCAGTCGAGCGCGCGCAGGATCGCCTCGGCGACCGTGTTCGGATCCGTTGGGAACGGGGCTCGGACCCCGAGCACGGTGACGCCCGTCAACACCGATCGCAGGATCGCAGCGTCGGCCTCGACAGCGGCATCCGA
>JBEVDC010000042.1:0-2790 GCA_040514195.1 Candidatus Limnocylindrales bacterium
AAGCAGTAGTACGGGACGCCCAGCTTTTCGAGGAACTCGAACGAGGCCGCCAGCTTGCTGCGCGCGGCGGCCATGGGATCGGCCGCCCCGATCCACGGACGGTCGAAGGTGCCCAGGCCGAACATGTCGGTGCCCGGCCAGGCGAACGAGTGCCACAGGCAGACGCCGATCCGGAGGTGCTCCTCCATGCGCTTGCCGAGCACGAGCCGATCCGGCTGGTAGACCTTGTAGCTGAGTGGTTCGGACGAGGCGAGCCCGCCGTAGCGGATCGGTCCATCGATGCCCGGGAAGAACGGCTCACTCACGGCGGAACCCTCCAGACGCACGCCCTGACGCTGGCCCTCGTGGGCCCGCGCGGATCGGCCATCCGACCTACGCACCATATCATTTTGTGCGAGAGATGCACAAACCCCGAGAGCTCCGCCGCCCCGGCGGCGGTGTGCCGTCAGGATCGGCGCACGATGCCTCTTCGCGTCCGTGCGATGGCCACGGCGAGGCCGGTCACTGCCAGCACGGCGATGATCGGCAGGGCGGGCGAAGATCGGGTGCGGACGTCAGGCGGCTCGCTGGTCACACCGACGCCGATGGGTGCCGCGGTCGAGGTAGGGGCGGCTGCCGGTGCCGCTTCGGCGACGGGGACCTCCTCAGCGGCGGGGCCAGCGGCCACCAGTGCCGGCGTCGAGGTCGCGGTCGGGATAGGCGTCGAGGCGGTCGTCGTGGGCTGGCCCGCTGCAGGTGCCGCCGTATCGGTCGTCGCGCTGGCAGCGATGGTCGTCGCGCTGGCGGCGATCGGTTGGATGGACAGGAATTCGCCCTCCCAGACCATCCGGATCGGGGCGTAGTGCCAGCGGGTCACGAAGTCCCTGAGCTGAGCGCGTGTGAGCTTCTTGTTCGGCTTCATGTCGTAGCCGTAGGTCGCGTTCTGGCGGCCCCAGAGCGGCCCCGTCACACGGACGCTGGTGACCCTGAAGTCGCTCGTCACGGCCGGGTCGGCGGTGGCCGTGAAGCCGTGCAGCACCCAGCCGTGGTTGCCGTGGTCGACGAAGAGCGCCACCGGCAGGTTGGTCCGGCGCAGGCTCCGGACGGCTGATCGAAGCAGCGAGGTGAATGTTCCGCTGCGGACGAGTCGGTAGCGATCGTCGATGAAATGGCGCATGCCCGCCGTCCAGCCCGCCGGATCCACGCCGTGCTTGACAGGGATGTCGTATCGCAGGTGGTTGCGCATGTACCAGAAGTAGCGATCCTGCGCCGCCCGGCTGTGGCTCTCCTCGTGCCGCACGATGTTGCGGATGATCTGGACGTCCGCGGCGGTGCAGTAGTACCAGGTCTTCTGCGTCGTGAAGACGCCCGTGCGATAGAGGTTGATGCTCCCGTCCCAGGCCGGTAGCGCGGCGTCGACGGCGCCAGACGGAGCTGGCTCCTGGGCAGCGGGGGCGCCGATCGCCTGGGCGGGGGCTGCCGCTGCTGCGCCGATGAGCCATGGCGCGACGATGACCAACGTCAGCAGGACTCGCGCGCCCGCCGACAGCATGCGTACCCCCGGTCGAGGATGCGTCATCCGACCATGGTCGCTCGGATAGCCGGATCGTGCAGGCCATCCCGCACCGGCCCCATCAGGGTCGACGGCGCCTCGCGTCGCGGCGAGCGGTCCACCTACCTCCGATGACCATGGCCGTGGCGGCAGCGACGACGATGAGCACGGGCTCCATCGGAGCGCCGCGTTCGGCGGGGTCGCCGTCCGTCGAGGTCGGTGGCGCAAGGGACCACGGGATCGGCGTCTTCTTGGGCGACGATGATGTCGTGCTCGGTGGCTGGATGGCTGGCGGCCCCGAGGAGGAGATCGGCGGCACGTAGCTGCCGGAGATGGCACTCGGCTGGATGCTCCTGTCCTGGTTCCGATTGCCGGCACCGTCGAGCTGCAGGGTCCGCATGTGCCATGGCGCTCCTGAGACCTGGCCGGCGCCGTCGACGGGTCCGTCCGCAGCCACGTCCCAATACTTCGACATGGCCAGGTGCCCGCCCCAGGCGAGCAGGACGGCCGAGCCGCTCGACGTGAACTTGACCGTGAAGTCGGCGGTGCTGTTGCCGTTGACCGAACCGGCGTGGGTCGGGCCGGCGATCGACGTGATGCTTCCGCCGTAGAGGGTCAAGCGGCGAGGCACCTGGCCGAAGGCTTCTGCGCCCGCCACCGTGAGGCCGTTGGCCTTGAAGTCGTCACTCGGGAAGGCCCGCGTGCTCGGGGCAGGCAACGAGGGACAAAGGGATGAGATCCCGCCGCCCTTCTGGCCGCACAGCTTGGGCTTGAGCGTGGCATTCCATGTCGCCAGGTAGTCGTACGCCTTGTGCCCGCCAGCCGTGAAGTCGTAGTTGATGTGGATGCTGTGGGCGCCGGGGTCGAGACCTTCGATGGCCAACCGGAAGGGCACCACGCCGCCCTCGGGGAACGAGGCGTTGTTGCCGTTGAGATCGCCGTTCTGCCAGGCACCGTTGAGCGGCGCCCACTGGTCAAGATCGAGGTTCAGGCCCGCGGCGCGGACCCGCCCGCTCGTGGCCATCGACCATGAGGCCACCAGGAGACCGATGGCGCAGGCCACGACCCCAAGCGACCGAACCCGCCCCCTACCCCTCGTTGACGGTATCTGCCCTGCCACGCTGGACCTCTGAGGCGTCGGGCCACGCTGCCTGACGTCCTGCAACTCCGCCTTGGAGGGAAGGGCGTGTCAAGGGGCGCATCGGGGGCAGGGACGCATCGCGACCGCACCGAACCGCATCGTGGAGACCGACCCGGTC
>JBEVDC010000060.1:0-16915 GCA_040514195.1 Candidatus Limnocylindrales bacterium
TTCGATCCCCTGCGCTCGGAGACGCAGTTCTCCGCCGTCGAGATCGGCCGCGGCGACGTGGACGCCGTGATGGCAGGAGCCGCTCACGTCGTCGAGGGCGAGTACCGCGTGGGGCACCAGGAGCAGCTCTATATCGAGAACCAGGCCATGATCGCCGTCCCGCGCGAGGACGGCGGGATGACGGTCACCGGCTCCCTGCAGTGCCCCTACTACGTGCACAAGGCGCTCAAGCGGGCATTGGCCCTCGACAGTGGTCGCGCGGTCGTCATCCAGGCCGAGACCGGTGGTGGCTTCGGCGGCAAGGAGGAGTACCCCTCGCTCATCGCCATCCATGCCGCCCTGCTCGCCCGGCGCGTCAACCGGCCGGTGCGCATGATCTACGACCGCCACGAGGACCTGGCCGCGACGACCAAGCGGCACCCAGCCATCATCCGCCACCGGACCGGGGTCATGCGCGACGGCCGCCTGGTGGCCCAGGACATCGACCTCGTCCTCGACGGTGGGGCCTACTCGACCCTGTCGCCGGTCGTCCTGAGCCGTGCCACGATCCATGCCGGCGGGCCATATGACGTGCCCAACGTGCGCATCACATCCCGGGCCGTAGCCACCAACACGCCGCCCAACGGCGCCTTTCGCGGCTTCGGGGCACCGCAGTCGGAGTTCGCCGCAGAGGTCCAGGTCGCGCGCGTGGCCGATGTCATCGGCCTCTCGCCGCTCGAGATCCGCCGCCGCAACCTCTACCGCGTGGGCGGCGTGACCCCGACCGGGCAGGTCCTGCGGGACGCGGTCGCGGCCGAAGAGGTCCTCGAACGGGCCGCCGAGGCCGCCGAGTTCGAGCGGGTCCGGGAGCGCACCGGCCACGAGCGGAAGACGCGGGGCGAGGGCCAGCGGACGGCGCGCGGCGTCGGGCTGGCGCTGGCCTGGCATGGCGCCGGCTTCACGGGCTCCGGCGAGGAGAAGATGGGCTCGATGGCCAGCCTCGAGCTGACGGCCGAGGGGATCATCCGCGTCCTCATCGCCAATACCGAGATGGGCCAGGGCACGAAGACGATCTTCCCGCAACTCGTGGCCGATGAGCTGGGCGTCGGCTTCGACGACGTCGAGATGGCGCCACAGGACACCTCGATCGTGCCCGACAGCGGCCCCACGGTCGCCTCACGCACGGCCATGGTCGTAGGCGGCCTGGTCGTCAACGCCGCACGCAAGCTCAAGTCGCTGGTCGAAGAGCGCACGGGCCTGCCGTTCGCGGTCAGCTATCGCCAGGACGCGTCGACGTGGGGCACGACACGCATCGACGAGCGCTTCACGCCCTATCCGGGCATCCATTTCGACGACGAGACGTACACGGGCGACGCGTACCCGGCCTTCGGCTGGGCAGCGGCGGTGGCCGAGGTGACCGTGGACCTCGATACCGGCGAAGTGGCCGTCCGGTCCGTGGTCTCCGCCGACGACGTCGGCCGCGTCATCCACCCCATCCTGGCCGAGGGCCAGGTCGAAGGCGGCACCTTGCAGGCCGTGGGATACGCCACGATCGAGGAGATCAAGCTGCACGACGGCCGCTACCTCAACGACCGGCTGGCGACCTACCTCATCCCCACCTCGCTCGACGCGCCGCGCATCGAGACGATCCTGGTCGAGGCGCCGTTCGCCGGCGTGCCCCACGGTGCGAAGGGGATCGGCGAGCTGCCCATGGACGTCGGTGCACCTGCCGTTGTGGCCGCCATCCATGACGCGACCGGCGTCTGGATCCACGATCTGCCTGCCTCGCCCGAGCGGATCCTGGCCGCCCTGGATGGCCACGCCCCGCCCGGGCCACCGGGTATCTCCACGCTTGCCGAGCCCGGCCCGTCATGACCTACCAGGTGACCGTCAACGAGGTCGCATTCGAGGTCACTGCGCCCGGCATGCGCCGCCTGCTCGACGTACTGCGCGAGGAGCTCGGCCTGACGGGCACCAAGGAGGGCTGCGGGGAGGGCGAATGTGGTGCCTGCACGGTGCTCCTCGATGGTGAGGTCGTGGACGCCTGCCTGGTCCCCATCTGCCAGGCCGACGGCCGTGACGTGCGCACCGTCGAGGGCCTCGCCGACACGTCCCATGGGGCGCCTGTCCTCTCCCCCCTCCAGACGGCGTTCCTCGAGGCTGGCGGCGCACAATGCGGCATCTGCACGCCGGGCATGCTCGTGGCTGCCCAGGCCTTCCTCGAGTCGGATGCCGATCCGACCGAGCCCGCCATCCGCGAGGCCATCGCCGGCAACCTGTGTCGGTGCACGGGCTACACGAAGATCGTCGAGGCCATCGCCGTGGCCGCCCAGGATCGCGTGGGAGCTTGAGCATGGCCGATCCCGGAGGCCAGGCGACGGACCCGACGGAAGGCACCGGTCCGACGCCCGACCCTGAGCCGGCCCTGGGCGCCGAGCCGGGATCGCCGGCTTTCGTGCCGCCACCCGAGACCGGAGCTCCCTCGCGCGATGAGATGACGGTCGCCCTGACGCCCAGCCAACTGGCGGTCGGCGGGGCCATCGTTGCCGGCCTGCTGGTGGTCGGCGTCCGCCTGCTCCTCGGTCGTCGGCGGGGCCGCGGCTGAGATGCCGGCCGAGCCGCCCGTCGACTCGCCGGCGAGCCTCGAGGAGGCATTCGCTCTCCTGGCGTCCGGCATCCATCGTCCGATCGCCGGCGGCACGGACCTGATGGTCCAGATCACCGGTGAGCTTGGCCCGCTCCCGGAACGCGTCCTCGATCTCGGTCGACTCGAGGTCCTGGCCGGCATCGAGCTCGAAGGCGACAACCTAGTCATCGGGGCTACCACGACCTGGATGGCGATCCGCCGCTCGGCGCTGTGTGCGATCCATGCGCCGGCCCTGGTCGAGGCAGCCGCGACCATCGGTGCCGCCCAGATCCAGAACCGGGGCACGATCGGCGGCAACGCGGCGAATGCCTCACCGGCCGGCGACGGCCTGCCGGTCCTGCTGGCGATGGATGCCGAGATGGTCGTCGGTGGCCTGCGGGGCGAGCGGGTCGTGCCGTCGACCGCGTTCTGGCCCGCCTACCGTCGCACGGCACTGGCCCCCGACGAGCTCCTGCTGCACATCCGGCTGCCGCTGGCATCGACTCGCCAGGTCCGTTTCCGCAAGGTCGGTACGCGCCGAGCGCAAGCCATCTCCAAGGTCGTCATGGCGCTCGCCTGGCGCGAGGACGGGGGCGTATGGCGCGACGTGCGCGTGGCAATCGGGTCGGTGGCGGCCACACCCATCCGCGCGGCCGAAACGGAGCGCGTGCTTGAAGGGGCCGCGGCCCGACGGACCACGGCCGACCATGCTGCAGCCACCTTGCGCACCGAGTTGCAGCCGATCGACGACGTGCGGTCCACGGCGGAGTATCGTCGGGCGGTCGCGGCTCGCGTGCTCCATCGGCTCCTTCGAGACGCGGGCGGCTGGTAGGCCAGAGACAGGGAAGACCGGAGCAGGAACGGCGCAGACGTGTAGGGATCTGGGAGGCGCGCATGGACGGACCGGGCTTCAGCCACTGCTTCCTGCACGTCGCCGACCTCGATCGAACGCGAGCCTTCTACGTGGATCGGCTCGGCCTCGAGGTCCTCGCCGAGGGTGGCGGCTACCTGCGACTGGGCGGCGGAGGCGGCTTCGACGTCGGCGTCGAAGAGCGTGCGGCCCCGGAGGTCGGAGCGCCCGGCATCGAGCTCGAGCTCCGGGTGCCGGATGTCGACGCTCTGGCCACCGCCTTGCGCGATGCCGGCATCGCCCTGACCGAGCCATCTGATCAGGAGTGGGGCGCGCGCCATGCCTGGCTGCACGATCCCGACGGTTATCGGCTCTCCATCTGGAGCCCGATCGAGTGACGGAACTCACGTGATGAGCATGCCCGACGGCGTCGACGTACTCGCGCCGGTGCCGCCCGAGCACGCCCATGTCCTCTCGCAGGAGGCGCTGACCTTCGTGGCCGGCTTGGAGCGCGAGTTCCGCGAACGGCGCGAGGCGATCCTGGCCGCTCGCGACGAGCGCGCCGCGCGGTTGGCCGCCGGGGAGCGGCCAGACTTCCTGCCGGAGACGGCACACGTCCGGGCCGCCGATTGGCGCGTGGCTGCCGCCCCATCCGACCTTGACGACCGGCGCGTCGAGATCACCGGCCCGGCCGAGCCGAAGATGACCATCAACGCCCTCAACTCCGGCGCGCGCGTCTTCATGGCCGACCTCGAGGACTCGCTCAGCCCCGGCTGGACGAACGTGGTCGAGGGTCAGGCCACGATCCTCGACGCGCATCGACGGACACTCCGCTTCACGAGCCCGGAGGGCAAGGCCTATCGCCTGGGCGACGCCCTGGCGACGCTGCTGGTGCGGCCACGAGGCTGGCACCTGGTCGAGCGGCACATGCTCGTCGATCGCGAACCGGTGAGCGCCTCGCTCTTCGACTTCGGGCTCTTCCTCTTCCACGGGGGTCGGGCGGCCCTGGAGCGCGGATCCGGGCCCTACCTCTACCTGCCCAAGCTCGAGTCGCACCTCGAAGCGCGACTTTGGAACGACGTCTTCATCGCGGGCCAGGACGCCCTCGGCGTCCCCCGCGGATCGATCCGGGCGACCGTGCTCGTCGAGACCATCCTGGCCGCTTTCGAGATGGACGAGATCCTGTACGAGCTGCGCGAGCACGCCTCCGGCCTCAACGCCGGTCGCTGGGACTACATCTTCAGCATCATCAAGAAGTTTCGTGGCGACCCGGCCTTCGTCCTGCCCGACCGGGCGCAGGTCACGATGGCCGTGCCGTTCATGCGCGCGTACACGCAGTTGCTCGTCCGCACCTGCCACCGGCGCGGGGCGCATGCCATCGGCGGCATGTCCGCCTTCATCCCCAACCGGCGCGCGCCGGAGGTGACGGCCAACGCCCTGGCCAGGGTGCGTGAAGACAAGGAGCGGGAGGCCGGCGACGGGTTTGACGGCACCTGGGTCGCGCACCCGGACCTCGTGCCAGTGGCGCTCGAGGTCTTCGACCGGGCATTGGGCGAGCACCCGAACCAGAAGGCCCGCCTGCGCGAAGACGTCGTCGGCCGCGCTGCCGCCCTGCTGGATGTCGCCGTGCCCGGCGGGACGATCACGGAGGCCGGCGTGCGGCAAGACGTGAGCGTCGGGCTCCAGTACCTCGACGCCTGGCTGCGGGGCATCGGCGCGGCCGCCATCTTCGACCTCATGGAAGACGCCGCCACGGCCGAGATCAGCCGCTCGCAGCTCTGGCAGTGGCGGACGCAACGGGTCCGGCTGGACGACGGGCGCCACATCGATGCCGGCCTCTACGCGGCGGTGCGTGACGAGGAGCTGGCCAAGCTGGGTGGACGTGACGTGGGCCGGCTGGCGGAGGCGACCGAGCTCCTCGACCGGCTCGTCCTCCGTGATGAGTTCCCGGACTTCCTGACCATCGAGGCGTACGCGCTCCTCGACTGATGTCCGAGACGGTGACCGCGCGATCCAACAACGGGTTGCCGGCGTGGCGCGTTCGACTGGCCTGGACGCTCGGCGCGGCGATCACGGTGACGGCGGCGACCGGGGTGGCACTCTGGCTCCGCTCAGGCTTGACGCCTCCGCCCCAGATCTTCTTCCTGACCTCGATCCCTTTCGTCCTGTCGGTCGTGATGCTCGCCACGCAGGGGTCGGCGAGCGTCCTGTTGGCCGTCCGCCGGCCGGGCAACTCGGTGGGCTGGACGATCATGGCCTTCGCCGCCATCCTGGCCGGCGTCGTCCTCGCCAACGGATACCTCGCCCTGAGCGAGTCCGGGTGGACGGGACCCATCGACCCGGCCTGGGTGGCCGTCCTGACTTCCGCCGGCTCCATCGGGCCTGGGGTCGCCATCTCGGTCGTCCTGGGCATGATCTTTCCCGACGGTCGACTGCTCTCACGCCGGTGGCGATGGGGCGTGTTCGTGGCCTTCCTCGGCGGCCTCGTCTTCGCCTGGGGCACGCTCCTGACGCCAGGGCCTGTCGTCGTCTTCCCGACTTACATCAACCCGGTCGCCCTGGCTGTGGACCCGACCCTGGCCTCTCTGGCGAGGGTCCTGGTGGGCCCGGTCCTGCTCCTCAGCGCATCGGCCGCGACCGGTGCTGCGCTGGCTATCCGGTATCTGCGGGCGGATGAGGTCGGACGACTCCAGGTCCGCTGGTACGTGGTCTCGGGCATCGCCATCGTGGTCGGTCTGGCCGCCTACATCGCCGCCGTTCTGACCCTGCCGCCGGAATCGGACATCGGCCAGCTCATCACCATCGGCTTCTACATCGCCATCGCCATCCCGCCCTTCGCGCTGGCCTTCGCGATCCTGCGCTATCGCCTCTATGACATCGACACCTTGATCGGGCGCGCCGTCGTCTATAGCGCCCTGACGGCGATCCTGGCCGGCATCTACACGGCGTCGATCCGCCTGTTCAACGCGTTGTTCGTCGGTGTCACGGGCGAGAACTCGGAGCTGGCGCTGGTCCTGACGACGCTCATCCTGGCGACGACCTTCACGCCCATCAAGGGCCGCCTCGAGCGAGCCGTCGCCGGGCGGGTTGAGGAGCGTCCGGATCGCGGCGACGATCCAGCAGACAAGGATGGCATCCCCGTCGCAGCCTCGGCCCTGTTTGCGGATCCGGCCTTCGCGGCCGCTCTCGATGATCGCATCCGGGCCGTGGTCGCTGAAACGTCCGCGCCAGCAGGGCCGCTCGACAGCACGTCGGACGAGAAGGCGGCGAGCGGCATATCGTCGGCGGAGTCGGCAGCGAGTGAGCGTGGGTCGCCATCGTCGGCGACCTGACTACTCCGGTGGCTTGGGCGCCTCGATGGGCGGCAGCAGCGGCTGGCCCGTGATGAGCCGCGACCCACGGCCGGCAGTCGCGAAGCTCCAGCCCCAGCGGACGATGACCACCACGCGGTTCGCGAAACCGATCAGGTAGACGATGTGGATGCCGAGCCAGAGCAGCCAGGCCGCGAAGCCACTCGTGCGTCCGAACGGACCGAGCCACGGGATGTGGGTGACACCCGCGAGGCGACCGATGACCGCCACGTCCCCACGATCCCGGTAGCGGAAGGCCTTCGCCGGAGCCTCGTCCAGCCGGCGGCGGATCGTCGCGGCGGCATAGCTGCCGGCCTGGATGGCGCCTTGTGCGACGCCAGGGACCGGTCGATCTGCCTTCCATGGCTGCACCGCGGCGTCACCGATGACGAAGATCTCGGGATGGTTCGGGACGGTCAGGTCCGGGTCGACGCGGACCCTGCCGGCGCGGTCGGTCTCCGCGCCGGTCGCCGCCGCCACCGTCCGGGCGAAGGACGTTGCGAGCACGCCGGCGGCCCACAGGACCGTGCGTGTCGGGATCGTCTCTGGCGTGACATCAGGGCCAGCATCCGCAGGAACGAGCGAGACGCGACGCTCGGCGACGTCAACGACCCGTGTGCCCGTCCGCACGCGGACCCCGAGATGCTCCAGCTGGCGACGTGCTGATCGCGACGAGCCGGGCGGATAGGTCGGCAGCACACGGTCGAGTGCCTCGACCAGCAGGATGACCGCCTCTTGCGGGCGGATGGCGCGGAAGTCGCGGCGCAACGTGTCGTTGGCGATCTCACCGATGGCGCCCGCCAGCTCGACACCGGTCGGCCCGCCCCCGACGACGACGAAGGTCATCCACTCCGCGCGACGCAACGGGTCCGCCTCGCGCTCTGCGGCCTCGAAAGCGATCAGGAGACGGCGACGGATCTCGAGTGCGTCGTCGATCGACTTGAGCCCGGGCGCGAAGGGCGCCCAGGCATCGTGGCCGAAGTAGGAGAAGCGCGCCCCGGTGGCCACGACCAGCGTGTCGTAGTCGATGGCGCCGCCGTCCGAAAGCACGATCCGGCGCGCCGCCGGATCGATCTCGCGCGCTTCTCCGAGCAGCACCGTGGTATTCCGCCGTCGGCGCAGGACGCTGCGCAGCGGCTGCGCGATCTCGCCCGGTGAGAGGGCGCCGGTCGCGACCTGGTAGAGCAGCGGCTGGAAGAGGTGGAAGTTCCGGCGGTCGATCAGGGTGACGTGGACCCGGGTATCCTTCCCGAGGCCCTTGGCCGTATAGAGGCCACCGAAGCCACCGCCGACGATGACGACCCGATGCGGCGCCGCAGCCGTGGCCGATCGCCTGACGTCGACGCCGGAGCCGGCCGATGACACCGGGGGCATCGGGCTAGACCAACGCCTCGAGCTGGCGCTCGATGAAGCGGCCATGCCCGCGACGCCCGACGAACGCGCCGTCTCGCACGACCCACGAACCGCGGACGGCCACGGACCGCACGGCCCCGACGACCTCACGGCCTTCATACGGGGTGTAGTCGCTCGTGTGGTGGAGGTCGACCTGGCGGATGACCCGCGGCGCCGACGGGTCGAAGAGCACGAGGTCGGCGTCACGCCCGACCTCCAGCATGCCCTTGTTGCGCAGGCCGAAGAGCCGCGCCGGCGTCGTCGCGAGCAGGTCGACCATGCGCTCGACGCTGATGCGGCCGCGCGCCACGCCGTCCGAGTAGACCATGGCCAGGAGCGTCTCGATGCCCGGGCCACCGTTCGAGATGCGATCGAACGACTCGCGCCAGGTCTGCTTCTCGACGCCGACACGATCCGGCACGTGGTCGGTGCTGACCAATGCCAGGGAGCCGTCGCTTAGGCCACTCCACAGGGCGTCACCCTGGCCGGCGGCCCGGAGCGGCGGCGAGATGACGTACTTGGCCGCCTCTTCGGGCGGCAGCTCATAGCGCGAGTCGTCCAGCGTCAGGTACTGCGGACAGGTCTCGGCGAAGACCGGCAACCCGGCGGCCTGCCCTGTCCGGACAGCCGCCAATGCCTCGGCGCAGGAGAGATGGACGACATAGAGCGGAGCTCGAGCGGCTCGGGCCAGTGCCACCGCCCGCGCGGTGCCTTCCGCCTCCACGTACGGCGGCCGCGAGGAAGCGTGAAAGCGCGGGGCCGTCTCGCCGGCCTCCAGGTGCCGCGCGGTCAGCTCCTCGAGCAAGACCGCATTCTCGCAGTGGACCTCGAGCATGCCGCCATTCGAGCCGGCCGCGGCCAGGGCGTGGTAGATGGTCCGGTCGTCGATCCCGAAGTCGTAGACCATGAATGCCTTGAAGGTCGGGACCCCCAGTTCGATGGCCGCCGACAGCTCGGAGATCACGTCTTCCTGGGCAGGTGTGAGCACGAGGCTGACAGCGTAGTCGACCGCGGAGTCGCCCTCGGTGACCGAGCGCCAGGCGCGAAGGCTGTCGAGCAGGGTACGACCCGTCGTCGCTGAGGCGCCGGTGCCCGGGTTGTTGAAGGCCAGGAACGTGGTCGTACCCCCGAAGGCAGCCGCCACCGAGTCCTCGAAGAAGCGGTCGGGCTGAGCGTCGGTGGCCACACGGGTGTGCGTGTGGACATCGATGACGCCAGGCAGGACCAGCAGCCCGGTCGCGTCTACGACCTCGCGTGCGTCTGCCCCGAGGTCCGGCCCGATGGCCGTGATCCTGCCGCCCTCGACCGCGACATCCGCCCGCCGCGAGCCTCCGGCCGTGACCAGGGTGCCACCGCGGACGATGAGATCGGTCACTACGGCACCTGTCAGTCGCCGCTTCCGTCGCCCCCGCCGTCGCCGCCTCCCTCGCCACCACCATTCCCAGCGCCATCTGCGTCATCGGCGCCAGCGTCGTCTGCGCCGTGCTCGTCGAGGGCGTCCTCGTCAGGTGACGTCGGCTGGTCCTCGTCCTGCGTTGCCGCCATCGTCGCCCCGAACGCGGCCAGACCACCGGTCGCCTCCATGCCAGGTGAATAGGGCCCTTGCCTCGAGCGCACGATGACCGCCAGGATCAGGACGCCGACGACGATGCCGATGCCGATGACCAACCATTCCACGACGGTCCCTCCTCAGGCCTCGGTGATCTCGATCTCCTGGGCACCATCCCACAGACAGCGCCGGCCGACCTCCCGCAGTCGGTCCTGCCAGCCGTCGTCGGGGACGATGGTCGCGAAGTGGTTGGCGGCCAGCGGACCGACCTTCGAGGCCGTCGCGCAAGCGCCATAGGGGAAGAAGATCTCACACTCGCTGATGCCGCCCGGGTAGAGCGCGAGCTGGCCGGGTGCGGGATGCGACGTATGGTTCTCCCAATCGACGCCCGGTCGATAGTCGCCGTATGGGATCCACGTCGACTCGCCGCTCCAGCGGCAATGGATGAGCCGCGATCGCAGCGGCAGCAACCGCTTGATGACCTCGACCGTACGCGGTGCATCGGCCTCCCAGCGGGCGCTAAAGTGGAGGTCGCCGACGCGGATCCGCACGTCGCTCGTGAGATCGCTCATCGCCGGAGGATAGCGTGGCCGAGACACGCCCGACCATTTCGACGCACGTCCTGGATGTCGGCACCGGGCGTCCGGAGGCGGGCATCATGGTTCGGCTCGTGCGCATCGTCGACGGCGTCGAGGTCGAGGTCGGCAAGGATGCCACCGACCACGATGGCCGGATCGGCGATCTGTTGGCCGGCAAGGCGCTGGCGGCCGGAGACTACCGCCTGCGCTTCGATATCGACGAGGGCGGCTTCTTCCGCGCCGCGACGATCGACTTCCGCGTTGCCGATACGTCACGGTCGTACCACGTGCCGCTCATCCGAGCGCCGTACTCGCTCTCGACCTACCGCGGCTCGTGACTACCGACGCGACCGGCTTCGAGCTCGACGAGCTGCCGGACGAGGCATTCGCGTCGGCCGTGGCGCCGCTCTTCGAGGGGGCGCCTGGCTTCCTTGCCCGACTCGCCCGCGCCCGTCCCTTCGGCGACGCCCCCACCCTCTTCGCGCGCGCCCGAGCCATCGCTCACGCCATGCCAGAGGTCGAGCAGCTCGAGCTGATCGACGCGCATCCGCGACTCGGTGCGCCCTCCCGGTCGGTCTCCGCGCTCTCATTCGTGGAGCAGGGCTACGATCGGGATGCGGCAGATGAGTTCGCGGAGCTCGAGCGAAGCCGCGTCGCCGACGAGCTCGCGCGCCTCAACGGCGCCTACGAGACGCGGTTCGGCTTTCGCTACTGCGTCTTCGTGGCCGGCCGATCGCGCGCTGCGCTGCTGCCCGAGATGGCCGCTGCCCTCCATGCTGAGCGGGGCTCGGAGATCGCCCGTGCGCTCGATGCCGTCGTCGACATCGCCGCCGCTCGATATGCGACGCTGACCCAGGCTGGCGTCGCAGGGCCGAGCGCGACAGGAGGTATCCGGTCGTGACCATCGAGATGGGCTGGAACCGCTACGGCAAGGCCCGGGTGCGGTTGGTCAAGATCGTCCGCCTGCCGGATCGGCACGTGGTGCGCGATCTCACGGTGCGCGTCGGCCTCGAAGGCGATTTCGAAGACGCGCACGTGACCGGCGACAACGCCGAGGTCATCGCCACCGACACCATGAAGAACACGGTCTACGCGATGGCCAAGGACGGGTTGAACGGCTCGATCGAGGCCTTCGGGACAGTCCTCGCGGATCACTTCCTGCTCCATCGCCAGGTCCACCGCGCCACGATCTGGGTCCAGGAGCACGCCTGGGACCCGATCGACGTGGCTGGCACGCCCGCTCCGGAGGCCTTCCTCCGCAACGGCGCCATGACCCGAACGGCGACGGTCGCGGCCGAGGCGTCGGGGCTGACGATCGAGGCTGGGGTCGAGGAGATGGCGGTCATGAAGACCGCCAGGTCGGCCTTCGCGGGCTTCCCGCGCGACCGCTACACGACCCTCGCCGAGACCGACGACCGGATCATGGCCTCCCGGGTGAGCTGCGCATGGCGCTATGGGCAGAGCGCCGCCGACCTCGACCACGACGCCGTCTTCGAACGCGTGCTGTCGACGTTCATGCGCACATTCACCGAACACATGAGCCTCTCCGTCCAGCATTCCATCTGGGTCATCGGCGAGGCCATCCTGGCGGGCGAGCCGGCCATCGAGGAGGTCCGTTTCTCGCTGCCCAACCTGCATCACTGGCTCGCGGACCTGCGCCCCTTTGGCATCGACAATGACCGCGAGATCTTCATTCCGACGACCGAGCCCCACGGCATCATCGAGGCGACCGTCCGCCGCTCGACCTGACGGCCTGCGCGTCGCGCCGGGACTGTTGCCGGGTGGCACCACCTTCGACTCGGGCCCGCTTCCCCGACGGGCGATCCTGCCGTAGGCTGACCGCACCAGACCACACAACACCGGTCAGAACCGTTGCGGGCCCCGACGATCGAGGTCCCCGCTCAACGTGACGACCTCACGGATCGAGGAGGATTCGATATGTCCATTCGTCGTGGGCTCGTGGCTTCGCTGCTGGCCGGCACCTTGCTCCTGGGCACGGCCGGAGTGGCCCTCGGACACGAGTGCGTCATCTCGAGCCGTTCGGCGAAGGGTGATGCCGGCGCGCTCCATTCCGGCCGGTGGGGCACCCTGGCCCTGGCCGATGTCTACGGGTTCATCCACACGGTGGTGGGCGGAGCGGCACTCACGCCATCGCAGATCGAGTGGGCGGTCGGCGAGTCGATCAGGCAGGGACTGCCCGCCGGAGGTTGGGTGATCCGGGTCGACAAGACCATCGGCGAGGGTTCGAGCAACAAGAACCTGGCGAACGGCAAGGGTCTCGATCACCTGGCGGAGCTCGTCGGGGCGCAGGTCGTCGGCATCTACTTCGCCGCACTCGGTCACTAGCCGACTCTCGACTCCATCGCGGGCCCTGCCGCCAGTAGGCGGCCGGCCGCTAGGTCCGCGCCCGCCAGGAAGAGGGGCCAACTGGCGCCGCGCGCCCACGCGGCCGGTTCGGGACTTCGCCGAAGCCCGGCTTCCGGCGCGCGGATCGGTCGCCCTCACGGCTCCCCGAGCCTCGACGGACGTGCCATCATCGACAGGCAACCACGTTCGGAGGAGCCCTCGATGTGCTGCCTGCTCGGTATCCTCGCGATCCTCGGCCCGCGTGCCGCCATCCTGGTCTGGTGGATCGCCGATCAAGCGCGCTGGAATCTGGCGTTCGAGAACTTCCTGGTACCGCTGCTTGGCTTCATCTTCCTGCCCTGGGTGACGCTCGCCTACGTCCTGGTCTATCCGGGCGGCGTCGAGGGCTTCGACTGGATCTGGCTCGGCCTCGCGCTGCTGATCGACGTTGGCTCGTGGTTCGGTGGCGGCTGGAAGAACCGCGGTCGCATGTCCGGCGCCCAGGTCTGAACGCCGGACGTCGGCACCCGAGCGCCTTCGCTGGGCGGGTGACTGAACGGGCGGAGGAAGCTGTTCGTCTGACAACGGAGCCGACAGCTCGATCCGTTCCCACGCCAGGGCGTGCACGTGGTGACCAGTCTGTCGTCTGGGCGGCGGATCCGGACCGTAGTCGGCCGTCGCGCGAGGTTCCGTTCGCTGGTTCAGTCACCGGGTGCAAGGGCACGGACCGAGCCTGCAGCGCCGACGAGCCCCTGCCTCGAGGCTCGCTGTCCAAGCCACTTGTCGGGTGACGCCCGGCGCAGTGCCTCGAAGCCATGCCCATGTAAGGAGCACGAGCCATGTCACACGCCCGCGTCCAATTCTTCTCCATCTCGCTCGACGGTTTCGGGACCGGCGAAGGTCAGAGCCTCGACGCGCCGTTCGGTCACGCCGGCGAAAGGCTGCACGAGTGGATGTTCGTCACCAGCTGGTGGCACGGGATGGTCGGCGAGCCCGGGGGCAGCGGCGGCGTCGACGACGCCTTCTTGCGGCTGCACGATCCGGGGATCGGTGCCGAGATCATGGGTGCCGGGAAGTTCGGCCCGCCCGGATGGCAGGCGGACCCGGAGTGGAAAGGCTGGTGGGGTCCGAACCCGCCCTTCCACACACCGACGTTCATCCTCACCCATCACCCGCGCCCCTCGATCGAGATGGAGGGAGGCACCACGTTCCACTTCATCGACGCGAAGCCTGCCGAGGCGCTGGAGGCGGCTCGCGAGGCTGCGGGCGGCCAGGACGTACGACTCGGGGGAGGCGCCACCTTGATCCGCGAGTTCCTTGCTGCACGGCTCATCGACCACATGCACATCGCGGTGGTCCCGATCGTGCTAGGCCGCGGCGTACGCCTGTGGGACGGACTGGAGGGCCTCGAGAAGGACTACGCGATCGAAGCCACCTCCTCGCCCAGCGGAGTGACACACGTGACGTTCACCCGTGCGGGTGTATGAACCGCCTCTTGGTCATCGACTGCCCAAAGCGCGATGCCCTCTCGATCGCTCTGCCGTTCCGCTCCCGTCGGCGATCGAGCCGGCGAGCGCCGAGGCACAGCAACGGCCGCGCATCAGGCGCCCGTTCGGGCTGCGTTCTCGGCGACTCGGACCTTGACGATCTGTGTCACCAGCGCCAGGGGCAGGGGCTTGTCTGCAGGAAAGCGGATCGTCCCCTTGCCAGCCAAATAGGGCTCGAGTGCCGCGCCACAAGCCTGGACCACCGCCTCGCTCGCGGGAAAGAGGCTGTAGTGCGCCTTGTACGCAGCGTAGGAGACGAGGAACTGGCCTCCGTGACTCCGGAGCGCTGGCATCTGGTAGGCGATCGTCTCGGTCGCCTCGGGAGCTGCGGCGTTGATCGTGCGCCGAAGCTCCGCCAGCGCGAGTCGCCGATCGTCGGGCAGGGCTGCCAAGTAGGCCTCGACGCTGTCGAATGTGGCCATCCGGGTCTCCTTCCATGACCGACGCCCGCCACGGGATCCACCGACGCCTATCCGATCTGGAGCGGCACCTCGGTCACCTTGTCGCCGGCGATCGACCAGGCCCGGATGTGCGGCGCGGCCGGGTCGGCCAGGGAGCAGATGAGGTAGAGCGCGTCAGGATAGAAGGCGAGGCTGACGTCGGTCACCGACGGTACCGCCGGCGACGCGACGTGTGAATGGAAGATGCCCCACACGACTTCGTCGGCGTCGTCGATGGCTAGCATCGCGTGAAGCTGTTCGACAGGGTCGATGCGGTAGAGGAACGGTGACGCCTCGGCGTTGGTCAGCGGGTGGAATCGAACCGCATCGCCCCCATCACCGGGTGCGTGACCGCCCGCCACGATGCCGCAGGCCTCGTTCGGCGCGCCGGCCGCGGCCCAGGCGACGAGCTCGGCATGCAGCTCGGGCGACAGGCGGGCGACGAACCTCGTCGCTCGGGCGGCCGGCGACCCCGACGATCTCCGGGGCTGCGACGGCCTCTGGGCGCCCGGCGCCACCTGGCCGCCCCCCTCGCCTACCACCAGTTCTTCGACTCCAGGTCGGCCGCCATCTCGTCGAGCGGCCGCGTCCAGAGCGAGTCGGAGAGGTATTTCCAGCCGCCGTCGGCCAGCAGGACGACGATCGTGCCGTGCGCCAGGCGCCGGGCGACCTTGGCGGCCGCGACCAGTGCCGCGCCAGCCGAGACGCCGGCGAAGATACCCTCGCGCTCGCCGAGCGCGCGCAGCGCCCGGATGGCTTCGACATTGGTGACCAGGAAGCGCCCGTCGAGCTTCGACGCGTCGAAGATCTCGGGCACGAAGCCGTCGGCCATCGAGCGCAGCCCCTGGACGGCCTCGCCCGGCTCCGGCTCGGCCGCGTAGATGCCCACCGCCGGGTTGGCCTCGCGGAGGCGCCGGCCGACGCCCATGAGTGTGCCGCCGGTGCCGAGGCCGGCCACGAACGCGTCGACCTCCGGGCAGTCGGCTAGGATCTCGACGCCGGTCGTCTCGTAGTGCGCGAGCGGGTTGGCCGGGTTGCCGTATTGGTAGGGCATCACGAAGCGTGAGTCTCTCGAGACGAGTCGTTTGGCAAGTGCGACGGCGCCGTTCGAGCCCTGTTCGCCAGGGGAATCGATGATCTCGGCCCCGAAGATGGTCAGCAGTTGGCGCCGCTCCTGTGTCACGTTGTCGGGCAGGACGACCGCCACCCGATAGCCATGCCGTCGCGCGATCATGGCCAGGGCGATGCCCGTGTTGCCGCTGGTCGGCTCGAGGATGATCGAGTCGGGCCCCAGGCGCCCGGACGCGACGAGGTCGTCGAAGAGGTACTTCGCGACACGATCCTTGACCGAGCCGGTCGGGTTGACGCCCTCAAGCTTGGCGTAGAGCCGCACGTTCGGGTTGGGGCAGAGCTGTGGGATCTCGACCAGCGGGGTGTGTCCGATGGCGTCGACGATCGACGGGAACCGACCACCGTGCGCCGGTGCGCCTTCGTGGGCGTGCGGTCGCCCGTCGGCCTCGATCGATGGCCCGGATGTCGACGCGGCCCGGCGCCGGGCCGGGATGATCGGCGCCGACACCGTCAGGCCCTTCCGCCCGCCATGGCCGGCAGGATGACGATCGTGTCGCGCTCGCCGGCCGGCGTCTTCAGCTCGGCGAGGTAGCGGATGTCCTCGTCGTTGAGGTAGACGTTGACGAACCGATTCAGGCCGCCGTCGGCGGTCAGCAGTTGCTCGCGCAGCCCGGGATAGGTGGACACGAGGCCGTCGAGCACCGCGCCCACGGTCTCACCCCCGACCACGACCTGCTTCTGGCCGCCAGCGGCGGCACGCAGGACGGGCGGGATGCGAACGGCGCTCATGGACGCGCACCCAGGCTGAAGGGGACTTCGACCGGGATCGCGGCGCGGCTATCGGGCTGGCTGACTGCCCCAGCCTGGGCTTCGGTGCCGCACGTCGGGCAGGCCGGATCGCGGCGCAGCTTCAACTCCTGGAACGTGCCGTCGAGGGCGTCGTAGATGACGAGGCGGCCGACGAGCGGCTCGCCGATGCCGAGCAGCAACTTGAGCGCCTCGGTCGCCTGCAGGATGCCGAGCGTGCCCGGCACCACGCCGAGGACGCCGGCCACGGAGCAGCCGGGCGCCAGCTCGGGCGGCGGCGGCGTCGGGTAGAGGCAGCGATAGCAGGGGCCCTGGTGGGGCACGAAAGCCGTGAGCTGGCCCTCGAACCGGAAGACGCTGGCGTGCACGACCGGGATGTT
>JBEVDC010000190.1:0-3396 GCA_040514195.1 Candidatus Limnocylindrales bacterium
CGCGTCCGCGAGCTCGAGCGTTGGGGCGCCGTCTTCGATCGCACCACCGATGGACGCATCCTGCAGCGGCCGTTCGGCGGGCACTCGCACCCTCGGCTGGCGCATGTCGGCGACCGGACCGGCCTGGAGATGATCCGCACCTTGCAGGATCGGACGGTGGTGAGCGGCGTGCAGGTCTACATGGAGTGCACCATCACTCGGCTCATGGTGCGCGGCGACCGCGTCCTCGGCGCCGTCGGCTATCGGCGGACCACCGGGCGCCCGGTGGTCTTTCCGGCCAAGGCGGTCGTGCTGTCCACGGGCGGCATCGGTCGAGCGTATGCGGTGACCTCCAACTCCTGGGAGTACACCGGCGATGGCCATGCCCTAGCCCTCGAGGCGGGTGCCGAGCTCATCAACATGGAGTTCGTCCAATTCCATCCCACGGGCATGGTCTGGCCGCCTGGCGTGCGCGGCTTGCTGGTCACCGAGGCGGTGCGTGGCGAGGGTGGCATCCTGCGCAACAAGGATGGCGAGCGCTTCATGTGGAGCTACCTGCCTGACGAGCGGCGCCACGAGTACGCGGCCGACGACGCCGAGGCGTCACGCTGGGTCGAGGCGCTCACGGCCGGCCGCGAGACCGACGCGCGCCGCCCGCCTGAGCTCTCGACACGCGACAACGTGTCGCGTGCCATCTACACCGAAGTGCGCGAGGGCCGTGGCTCGGCGCACGGCGGCGTCCTGCTCGACATCAGCTACCTGCCCGCCGACCGGGTCCGTCGCAAGCTGCCATCGATGCACGAGCAGTTCAAGGAGCTGGCCGACGTCGACATCACGAGCGGACCGATGGAGGTCGGACCGACCACCCATTACATGATGGGTGGCATCCGCGTCGACCCTGAGACCGCTGAAACGACGCTGCCTGGGCTGTATGCGGCCGGGGAGTGCGCCGGCGGCATGCATGGCGCGAACCGGCTGGGCGGCAACTCGCTCTCCGACCTGCTCGTCTTCGGCCAGCGGGCGGGCGCGGCGGCCGCCGCGGCGGCCACGCAAACGGAGACGCCGTACCTCAACCCGATCGCGGTGCGGACCGAGGTGCGCGAGCTGATGGCCGTCTTCGACCGCCCCGGCGGTGCCAATCCCTATGCCCTCCAGGCCGAGATGCAGGCCACCATGCAGGATCTGGTGGGCATCTTCAGGACCGCCTCCGAGCTGGAGCAGGCGATCGAGCGCTTGGCCGACCTGCGCGGACGGTGGCCGGCACTGAGCGCCACGGGTTCGCCGCGGTTCAACCCTGGCTGGAACCTCGTCTTCGAGCTACGCAACCTGTTGACCGTCTGCGAGGCCATCGCGCGCAGCGCGCTGAAGCGGGAGGAGAGCCGGGGCGCGCACGCCCGGCTAGACTTCCCGGATGCCGACCCGGCCTGGGGCAAGCTCAACAGCGTCGTGAACCGGCAGGACGGCGAGACGCTGGTCAGCACCTCGCCGTTGCGCGAGATGCCGGCGGAGATAGCCGCGTTGCTGGTCACGCAGGGGTAACCGGCCATGCCGACCGTCACCATGCGGGTCTTCCGCGGATCGCCCGACGAAGTGGGCGGCTTCGTCGACTACGCCGTGCCGGTGGACGAAGGCATGGTCGTGCTCGATGCGCTGCACTGGATCCAGGCCGAGCGCGCGCCCGACCTCGCCGTACGCTGGAACTGCAAGGCCGCCAAGTGCGGCTCGTGCAGCGCTGAGGTGAACGGGCGCCCGAGCCTGACCTGCAAGTCGCGGATGAGCGAGTTCGCCGAAGGCGAGCCCATCACGGTCGAGCCCATGCGCACGTTCCCGCTCATCAAGGACCTGGTCACCGACGTGTCGTGGAACTACCGGGTCAACGAGCGGATCGTTCCCTTCCAGCCGCCCGAGGACGTGCCCCAGGAAGACTGGCGCTGGCAGCAGCAAGACATCGAGCGGGTCCAGGAGTTCCGCAAGTGCATCGAGTGCTTCCTGTGCCAGGACGTGTGCCATGTGCTTCGCAACCACGAGCTGGAGCGACCCTTCATCGGGCCCCGTTTCCTGGTCCGCGTGGCCGGTCTCGAGATGCACCCCATGGACCAACTCGATCGACGGGCGACGCTCAAGGAAGAGGACGGCATCGGCTATTGCAACATCACCAAGTGCTGCACCGAGGTCTGCCCCGAGCACATCAAGATCACCGACAACGCGATCATCCCGCTCAAGGAGCGTGTCGCCGACGAGTACTACGATCCGCTCCAGGTCGCGTGGCGGAAGCTGACCCGCCGTCGTGCGCCCGGGGCCGAGCGTTCCGCGGAGGGTCGCGCGGCGCCGGGTGAGCCGGCCAGCGGGGAACCATCGGCCGGGGCGTGAGCGAAGAGGTCATCAGCCAGCAGGGCAGCGTCGTCAAACGGCTCGTCATCCGGACGGACGGAGCTGCGCGGGGCAATCCCGGCCCTGCGTCGTGCGGCGCGGTCCTCATCGACGCCGACGATCCGGACCCGTACGACCCCGACGCGCTCCCGGTGGCCGTCGTGGCGCGGGCGCTCGGCGTGCGCACGAACAATGTGGCCGAGTACGCGGGGCTCGTCCTGGCGCTCCGAGAGGCGCGCCGGCTAGGCGCCGAGGAGGTCGACCTCCGGCTCGACTCGAAGCTCATCGTGGAACAGCTCAACGGTCGATGGCGGGTCAAGGACGCCAAGCTCAAGGGCCTCTTCGAGGAATGCCAGCGGCACCTCGGTGCATTCCGACGGTGGTCGGCGACCCACGAGCCCCGCGTCCGCAATCGCGCCGCCGATGCGCTCGCCAACCTGGCCCTCGACGACCCGGATGCCGCCGCTATGCTCGTGGCCGAGGTCGCTCGCCGCAACGGCCGCGAACCGACACCGCCAGCCACAGACGGCGCGCCCTAGCTCGGCGCCGGCCGGCCAGCCGCGCCACCGACGGCGCGTAGAATCTGCCGGCCAGCGAGGCGACCGGACGGTCGCGTGTCGGTCGGGGTGACCCGGTCGACCCGAGGAAAGTCCGAGCTCCACGACGCAGGGTAGCGGGTAACACCCGTCCGCCGAGAGGCGAGGACCAGCGCCACAGAGACGAGCCGCTGCCCGGTTCGCCGGGCGGCGGGTGAAACGGGCAAGCTCTACCCGGTGCCAGGCCGACTAGGAGGGCGCGTCGGCGGCTTCGGCCGTCGACACGGGCGCGTCGCCCTGGTCCTCGGGTAGGCCGCTAGAGGCGGCGGGCGACCGCCGTCGTAGATGGATGACCGTCCCCGGGGCCGCAAGGTCGCGGGACAGAACTCGGCTTACAGGTCGCGCTCGCTGGCGCTCCCCGGCCGTCTAGTCCTCGTCGGGCCGGAAGATGTGGCTGGCCGTGCAAGCGGCGCAGATCGGCCGCGCCGAGGCGAGATCGCCGAGGGGGGTG
>JBEVDC010000157.1:0-5558 GCA_040514195.1 Candidatus Limnocylindrales bacterium
CCGCGTTCTCGGCGGGGTCACCACCAGCCAATGCCTCACGCGACGCGCGCGCCAGGCCCACTGACTCCGGCTCGATCTCGTCCCGGGCGATGCCAGCGGGCGTCACGTCGTAACGCACGCCGCTGCCATCGAGCGGCAGCTCGTCGATGCCCTCGCCGTGGACGACGAAGGCCCGCTCGACGCGAAGGCGCTGAAGGGCTTCGGCCAGCTTGGGGGCCACCTTGGCATCGCCTGCCCCGACCACGAGGCGTGTGACGCGGGCAGGGTTGGTCATCGGGCCGAGGAGGTTGAAGGCGGTCCGGACGCCGATCTCCCGGCGGGTCGGGCCGGCATGCATCATCGCGGGGTGGAAGGCGGGCGCGAAGAAGAAGGCGAAGCCGTCCTCGCGCAGCGAGTCGGCCGCTTCCGCGGGCGCCTGTTGGACCACGACACCAAGCGCCTCGAGCACGTCCGAGGATCCCGACGCGGAGGTGATCGCGCGGTTGCCGTGCTTGGCGACCGGCACCCCTGCGGCCGCCACGACGATGGCCGCCGCGGTCGAGATGTTGAAGGTCCCGCTCCTGTCGCCACCGGTGCCGACGACGTCGATGGCACCAGCCGGCGCGTCGACGCGCAGGGCCCGCGCCTGCATGGCCGTCGCGACGCCCGCCAGCTCATCGACCGTTTCGCCCCGCATCCGCAGCGCGACCAGGAGCGCCGCGAGTTGGGCCGGCGTCGCCTCGCCGTCCATGACCGCGCCCATCGCGTCGCGTGCCTGCTCGAGGCTGAGCGAGTCGCCGTCGACGACGGCCGCCAGGGCTGCGCGGACTACCTCGCTCATGGCTCGGCCCTGCTCATCATCGGCGCGACTCGACCAGCCCGCGGGTGGCGAAGCCGACACCATCGTCGCCCTCCAGCACGCCGGCGCTCCCTTGCCCTGTCAGGCGCAGGAAATTCGCGAGCAGGTGCGGCCCCTCGGGTGTGAGCACCGATTCGGGGTGGAACTGGACGCCCTCGATCGGCAGCCCCCTGTGGCGCATGGCCATCACCACGCCATCCTCGGTGCGACCCGTGACCTCGATCTCGGACGGCAGGCTCGACTCGTCGACGCAAAGCGAGTGGTAGCGAGCGGCCATGAAGGGAGAGGGCAGGTTGACGAGCAGCCCGGCGCCATCGTGGAAGACCTGACTGGCCTCGCCATGGACGAGGGTCGGGGCGCGTGTCACCCGCCCTCCGAAGGCAGCGCCGAAGCTCTGGTGCCCGAGGCACACGCCGAGGAGCGGGATGCCGTGTTCCGCTGCGACCTCGACCGTCGCGACCGAGACGCCGGCCGTGCCTGGGTTGCCCGGTCCGGGCGAGATCACGATGCCGGCCAGCGGCTCGCGCTCGTCCGTGGACTCCGCGCCGGGGATGGCGTCGAGGCTGGCTGTCGGTGCCCCCTCCCTGGCCAGCAGCTCGACGCCCGCCCGGTCGATGCGGTCGTTGCGGACGACGAGCAGCCGCGCGCCCGACGCCTCGAGTGCCTGGACGAGGTTGAAGGTGAAGCTGTCGTAGTTGTCGATGACCAGGATCACGCCGGCGCTCCCTCCGGCGGCGACGTGGCCATTGTCCGGGGTGCGGCCTCCGCTCCCAGTGCCTCGGCGGCCTGCTCGATGGCCCGACGCATGGCTGCAGCCTTGTGCTCGGTCTCTTCGAACTCGCGTTCCGGCACGGAGCCGGCCACGATGCCGGCGCCCGTGTGGATGTGGGCGACGCCGTCCTTGAGCACGGCTGAGCGGATGGTGATAGCGGTGTCGAGGTTGCCGTCGTATCCGATGTAGCCGGCCGCCCCACCGTACAGGCCCCGCCGCTCGCCCTCCAGCTCGGCGATGAGCTGCATCGCGCGGACCTTCGGCGCCCCCGACAGGGTGCCGGCCGGGAAGACGGACTTCAGGGCGTCCAGCGCGTCGAGGTCCGGGCGGATGCGCGCCTCCACGTGCGAGACGAGGTGAAGCACGTGCGAGTAGCGCTCGACTTCCATGTAGCGCGTCACCGCGACCGTGCCGGGCCGCGCCACGCGACCGAGGTCGTTGCGGCCGAGGTCGACGAGCATGACGTGTTCAGCGCGTTCCTTCGGGTCGCGCTGGAGCTCGTCGGCGATGCGCTCGTCGTCGGCGTCGTCGATACCCCGCGGCCTCGTGCCGGCGATGGGATGGGTCGTCATCCGATCGCGATCGACCTGGAGGAGCAGCTCCGGGCTCGCGCCCACGACCTCGTAGTCGGCGGTGCGAACGAAGAAGAGGTATGGGCTGGGGTTGACGCGACGCAGCGCGCGGTAGAGGCCGACCCCATCGAGGCTCCGACCGTCGGCAGCGCGCGGCAGCGTCAGCGACTGGCGGCGGGCGAGCACGATCTGGATGGCCTCGCCGGCCGCGATCGCGTCCTTCGCTCGGACGACGGCCGCCTCGTAGGCCTCGCGGCCGAGGCTGGCCTCGATCGGGCTCTCGAGCTCGATCGGCACAGAGCCACCGATTCCGGGGCGGGCGCTCGAGCTCGGGGCAAGTTCGCCGGCCGAGGGCCGCGCGGTCCGCTCGAGCGCCTCGAAGATGGCCCGTTCGGCGATCCGGTAGCGGCCCTCGAGGTCGGCCGGGGCGGTCTGGAGCGAGGCGATGGCGCTCAGGGTGTGGGTCAGGTGGTCGAAGACGAGGACGAGGTCGGTCTCGAGGAAGGCCGCCGTGGGCACGCCGATGTGGTCGATGTCTGGCAGCGGCACCGGCTCGAAGTGGCTGATGGCGTCGTACGCAAGGGCGCCGACGGCGCCGCCGGTGAAGCGCGGCATGCCCTCCAGCGGCACCACCTTGCGGCGAGGCACGAAGGCCCGGATGGCGGCGATGGGATCCGGCACTTCGAGCGTCTCACTCGGGAGGCCGGCATGGAAGACGTCTTCGGAGAGCGGCCGATCCACGATGCGTGCGGTGGTGCCGCGCACCTCCAGCGTCCGGCGCGGGCCCACACCCAGGAACGAGTAGCGCCCGACACGCTCGCCGCCCTCGACCGACTCGAGCAGGTAGGCCGGCCCGCCGTCGTCCATGCGCAGGAAGGCACCGACCGGCGTCTCCAGGTCGGCGTCGCGGCTGGCGCGCAGGAGGATCGTGTCGGCGCTGCCCGCCAGGCGCTTGGCCTCGGCCAGGCTGAGCGGGCTCGTCATCGTCATGTCGTGTCGCTGGACCTCCGCAGAATCAGAACGACCTTCCGTCCGCTGCCGGGACGAAAGGTCGAGGCCTTCCGCGGTGCCACCCGCCTTCGGCGCCCGGTCCGCCGGGTGCCGCGCTCTTTGGCCGACGGACCCGACGGGGTCGATCGGTGCTGCCGTGATATCGCTGGCGCGCTGCGCCGGAGCTTAGTGAGCCGCTCTGGCCGTTCAGTCCGGAGGCTCCCGGGTCCATTCGCCATCGTCCTCGCACCGGCTTCCACCAGCCGCCGGCTCTCTCCGCCGAGGGATCGACGGGTACTCGTCCCGTTCATCGCCCGTCTTCAGTTAGGCGCGGAGTATAGGCCGAGTCCCGAGAACGGTGTCAAGCGAGTCAGTCGAAGTCGAAGATCGTGTTGCCCTCGTAGAACGGCAGGACATACGAGCAGCGCTCGCAGACGAGGAGCAGGACCTTGTGCGCGGTGACGCCCCATTGGCTGTCGATCTTGCCGCGCTCCTGGCGGAAGGTGCCGTGGCCGCACATCGGGCATACGGGCTTGCGGCGCTCGCTTGTGGGCTGATCCTTCATCACTGGTCTCCGTGGCCGGTCATGGCTGAACCTCGCTCGATGCCTCCGGCACCGGCAGGATGGTCACGAATCGCCCATCCATGTCTCGGTAGCGGCGGGTCGGGCGGCGCCACTTGAGGTAGTCCTCCTTGAGGCTTGCGACGGGCACCAGCGCGTCAGGCGGCCGGGACTTGCCCCAGATCGAGCTGACGTATGGGTACCAGACGTCCTCGATGTTGACGTGGGTGACCGTGAACTCGTCCGTGACGGCGGGGTCCGCGGTGGCCTGGAAGCCGGACATGACCCAAGAGTGGGCGCCTCGCCACACGAGCAGGCCTGCCGGTCGGCCGGTCAGGCGGATCGCCCTGGCTGCGGCCTGGATCGCCTGCCGTCGGGTCCGGTGGACACCGACCTCGAAGGCACCGAAGCCGAGTTGCTCGAGCCCACGCGCCCAGCCGATCGGCTCCGCGCCCTTGCCGACCAACGTCTTGGTCGAGAGCCGGCGAGCCAGCTGGTAGAGCCCTTTCTGGGTCGCTCTGGAGTGTTCGGCGCCCCGCGACATGATGTTGATCATGGTCAGCATCGCCGCCGGGACGCAGTACCACTTGGTGGCCTCGGTCACGAAGTCGTTCCTGCGGTAGAGGTCCATCTCGAAGGGCCCCTCGACGACAGCGGGCGGATCGAGGATCGGCTCGACGGCCGGGGCCTCCGGCGGATCCACCGATCGCACGAACCGATCGAGCGAGGGCGCTGTCGGCATCCAGGCCTCGGGGTCGAGGGCGCCTGAAGCGACCGAGCCCGCGCCGGTCGTCGGCATCGAGGGCGATGGCGCTGCGGCCAGCGACGGCGCAGGCAGGTCGAGTGCGGGCGTCGCTGCCGGCGACGTCGAAGGGACGGTGGGATCGGCGACGGGGACAGCGGCCGTCGCGGCGCAGGCTGCGGCGAGCACGCTGGCCATGAGGGTCGGGAACAGGCGTTTGGTGGCGGGTCGCGGGGTCATGGCGCTCGGTCTGACGGTCGGGGCCGGGCTCAGGTTGTGGCGAGGTCCCGGCGCATCGTAACCCGGGGCGAACGACCACCCGCTGGCAGATACCGGGCGACCTCATGGAAACCCGCCGCCTCGAAGAGGCTGACCGTGCCGGGATAGGCGGCATCGGCGACCAGCCGGGTGTCGCCCACATCGCGGGCATAGCCCTCGATGGCGGGCGCGCCGTGCTCCCGCGCATACGTCGCGGCGCCGTCAAGCAACGCGCGGGCGATGCCCTCTCCCCTGCGCGCGCGGGCGACGTAGAAGCAAACGACCGACCAGGCCGGCAGATCGTCGACCGCCCTGAGGTTCCGCGAGCGCACCAGACGGGGGAAGCTGGCTCGAGGCCCGAGCCCCACCCAGCCCACCGCTTCGGACCCATCGTAGGCGAGCAGGCCGGGCCCCGGGTCGGCGTTCGCCAGGGCGCGGAGGTCGGCCTTGTTGTCCGCAGCCTTGGCCTTGGACATCTCCGAGCTGGTTCGCCGGAAGTCCATGCACCAGCAGCCATACGAGGCTCCGCTCTTGCCGAAGAGCGCCTCGAGGTCCGCCCAGCGCTGCGGGGTCAGCGGCTCGATCCGGAGGTGCCGATCGGTCACTCCATCACGGTAGCGGCTCCGGGCCGATCATGCGGCGGTGCCTCGTCTTGCGCGGAAACTTGCTACCTATGGCCTTCGTACTTGCGCCCTGAGCCTGCTATCGTCATCGACGATGACCGCCACAGCGCCGACCCACCAGCCCATCGCACCTGGCCCCAGTTCCCCATCCGCCGAGGCCATCCGCCTCGCCTTCGCCGATGCCTGGGGTGAGATGGGCGC
>JBEVDC010000038.1:0-15480 GCA_040514195.1 Candidatus Limnocylindrales bacterium
CCACGAGCGTATCGGGGAAGGCGACCACATCGCCGGTTGCGTCTGGCCGTGCCTGGACGACCGCGGCCAGGTACTCGAGGTTGACCTGGTGGATGATCCCCGTGCCGGGTGGCACGACGCGGAGGTCGCGGAACGCGGTCTGCGCCCAGCGCAGGAGTTGGTACCGCTCGCCGTTGCGCTCGTATTCACGGGCGACGTTGAAGGCGAAGGCGTCGTCGCTGCCGAAGCGGTCCACCTGCACGGAATGGTCGATGACCAGATCGGCCGGCACCAGGGGGTTGATGCGCCCGGGGTCGCCACCGATGGCCGCCATGGCGTCGCGCATAGCGGCCAGGTCGACGACCGCGGGCACGCCCGTGAAGTCCTGGAGGATCACGCGCGCGGGCATGAATGGCAGCTCGGCGGTGATACCCGCGCCAGGCCGCCAGCCTGCCAGCGCCTGGACATCGGTCTCGGTGACCACGCCGTCGCCGGCATGCCGGAGCACGTTCTCGAGCAGGATCTTGACCGTCACCGGCATCCGCGACAAGGCCGCGGCCCCGGTGTGATCGAGCCGATAGACGACCAACGAGCGATCGCCGACGTTGATTCGGGCACGGCTGTCGAAGGGGTCGCTGCCGGTGCCGACGGGTCGCGTCATCGAGGTGGGGCCTCCACATCCCCGGTCACGCTTGTGACCGGGCTGGGTCGGCGCCTGACGGGGGTGCCCGCCTCGGGTCGAGCGTGCTGACTGGCCTGTCGAGTATACGCCCGCCACGATCGCCCCCGGTGGAGCGCTCAGAGGCCGACCGGAGTGGCTACGCTACCCTCGATGCACACGACCGGCCGCGGCGACCCGGACCACAGCCACGAGGGCCTCCCACCTGGCCACCGCCATCCTCATGGGCGGCCGGGCCAGGGCGAGGATCCGACCGCGCCGCCGTCGATCGGCATCGTCGGAGCCGGTCGTGTCGGCCTCGCGCTCGGGCGCGCCTTCGGGGCCGCCGGCTGGCCGGTGGTCGCCGTGGCCAGCCGCGACGCGGGCCGCCGCGAGGCCTTCCGCGCGGCGATCCCCGATGCGCGCGCCTTCAGCGAGCCGTCGGGCGTCCTCGATGAAGCCTCCCTCATCTTCCTGACCGTGCCCGATGATGCGATTGCGCCGCTGGCCGCGGACCTGCGGCTGTACAGCGGCCAGGCGCTCGTCCACACCAGCGGCCTGCTGCCCTCGACCGTCCTCGAGCCGGCCATGGCGGCTGGCACGGAGCAGGCTAGCTTCCATCCCCTGGTCGCCTTCGCCGAGCCGGAGGCCGCGGTCGAGGCCCTCCGCGGCGCGACCATCGCCATCGAGGGCGACGCGGCCCTCGTGCGCCTGCTGGGCGAACTCGCTGAGGCGATCGGTGCCCAGCCGGTGCGCCTGCCGGTCGAGGGCAAGGCCGCCTACCACGCCGCGGCCGTCCTGTCTGCGGGCGGTTTCGTCGCGCTCCTCGATGCCATCGCCGAGCTCGGTCGCGGCGCCGGGCTGGACGAAGCGGGCGCCCTCGCCATCTACGCTCCGCTCATCCGCCAGAGCCTGCTCAACGCCGAGCGCTTCGGGATCGATGTCGCCCTCACCGGCCCCATCGTGCGAGGCGACATCGGGACCCTCCGCGCTCACCTCCGAGCGATGGCCGAGCTGGCTCCGGGCGCAGCCGGGCTGTACGTGGCGGCGGCGCGACGGGAGATCGCCCTGGCCGTTGCGCGCGGCTCCCTCGCCGAGCCGCGGGCCCAGGAGATGGCCGGCCTGCTCGACGGCGCGGGCAACGATGGAGCGGGCACGATCGCGTAGGCAAGGAGGTCGCGAACCGCTACCATGAGGTCCATGCAGAGCAGCGTCGCCGCCATCCGTCGCGGCCGGCTCCAGGCCCACTTCGTGACCACGCCCGGCCACCACCGGATCCGCCACTATGGCTTGACCGAGCCATCGCGGGGTCGGCTGGTGCCAGCTGCGCCCCCGGCCCGCCAGCCGGGGTCACGTGCGCTCGGCCTCGGCACCCGCGGTGCGGTCCCGTACGCCGTCGAACGACGCCTCCTAGCCCGTGCCAGGCGCGGTGAACGGATGACCTGGACACGCCCTGCGTCCCCCGCCCGCCGCGACGGCGCCACCCCCACGGCCGCGTGGCGCGACTGAGCGGATCCGCCAGGCTTTCTCGGCGCACCACCCGGGCGACCTCTGCCGGCGGTATCGTCATCCGCGTTGACGACGGCCGACGCCAGATCGTGCTCGGTCGACGCCGGCGCGAGCGCGATCCCGCCACATGGACGCTGCCCAAGGGCACGCCCGACCCTGGCGAGCAGACGGAGGAGACGGCGCTCCGCGAGGTGACCGAGGAGACCGGGCTGGAGGTCGCCATCCTCGAACGCGTCGGCGATGTCGAGTACTGGTTCATGCAGACGGGGACGCGCATCCACAAGATCGTCCATTACTTCCTCATGGCGCCGACGGGCGGCTCGCTCGAGCGACACGACCATGAGTTCGACGAAGTGCGCTGGGTCGACCTGGCGGAGGCGGACCAGCTCATGAGCCACGACTCCGAGCGGCGTGTCGTGGCCGACTCGTCCGCCGCCATCGAACGGCATTTCCCGGTCCCCGTCGGGACTCCGAGTCTGCGCGCCGGCCCCTCCGCCTGATGCGCCGAACGGCCCTCCACGGCCGCCATGTCGACGCCGGCGCACGGCTCATCGACTTCAGTGGCTGGGAGATGCCGGTCCAATACGCAGGCATCCTCGAGGAGCACCGTGCCGTTCGCGAGCGAGCCGGGATCTTCGACCTCTCGCACATGGGCGAGCTCTGGATCGACGGTCCGGGCGCCGGCCCAGGCCTGGCCGCCGCGCTCGTCTCGGATCCGACCCGACTGTCGGTCGGGCGCGCCCAGTACTCCATGATCGTGGCCGAGGACGGCGGCATCATCGACGACCTGATCGTCTATCGGGCCGCCGAGCTGCGCTTCCTGGTCGTTCCCAACGCCGGCAACCGCGAAGTGGTCAGCGCGGCAGTCGCGGAGCGCCTGGTCGGCTTCGAGGCGACCGTCGACGACGCCTCGCTGACGACCTCGCTGGTGGCCATCCAGGGACCGGCCGCACGGGCCATCCTGGAGCCGCTGACCGACGTCGACCTGGCTGCCCTGCGCTACTACGCCATCGCCCAGGGCACGTGCGCTGACGTCCCTTGCTGGATGGCCCGGACCGGTTATACGGGCGAGGACGGCTTCGAGCTCTTCGTCGCCTGGGACGACGCGCTGCCGATCTGGGATGCACTCCGGGCCGCCGGCGCGCAAGCGGGCCTGGTGCCCGTCGGCCTGGGTGCCAGGGACACGCTCCGCCTGGAGGCCGGGATGCCGCTCTACGGCAACGAGCTGGACCGGTCGACCAACCCGTTCGAAGCCGGCCTCGGCCGGGTCGTGCGCTTGGACAAGGCGGGCGCGTTCGTGGGCCGCGTGGCACTCGAGGCGGTGGCCACGGAGGGCGTCGAGCGGCAGCTCGTCGGCCTCGAGGTGCGCGGGCGCGGCATCGTCCGCCACGGCTATCCGATCTTCCGGCCCGGAGAGGGTACGCCCTCCGGTGTCGTGACCAGCGGCACCATGTCGCCGACCCTGGGCATCCCCATCGCCATGGCCTACGTTCCGACGCGTGAGGCCGAGCCGGGTACCATCTTGGAGTGTGGCGTTCGCGACGCCCGCGTCGCGGTCGTCGTCCGACGCTTGCCCGTCTACCAGCGCGCCACGTAGCCGGAAGGAGCCTGCCAGTGGAGGTCCGCGACGACCTGCGCTACTCCGACGACCACGAGTGGTTGCGCCTCGAAGATGACGTCGGCGTGGTCGGCGTGACCGCCTACGCGGCCGATCAGCTGGGCGATATCGTCTTCATCGAGCTGCCCGGCGTCGGCTCGCCACTCGCCGCCGGGCAGGCTTTCGGCGTGGTCGAGTCGGTCAAGGCGGTCTCCGACCTCCTGGCGCCTGTGGCGGGCGAGGTCATCGAGGTCAACGGCGCCCTGGTCGAACGACCCGAGCTGGTCAATGCAGATCCGTACGGCCAGGGCTGGATGGTCAAGCTCCGCCTGCAGGGCGGCGAGAGCGGGGAAGTCCTGATGGACGCGGAGGCCTACCGCCAGCTGACGCGAGCCGGCTGAGCCGATGCCCTACGGTCCGCACACGACCGAAGACCGCGCCCGGATGCTCGAGGTCCTCGGCCTCGAGACCATCGCGCCTCTCTTCGCCGACATCCCGACGTCCGTCCGGGCCAACGGGCTCGACCTACCCGGCCCCGAGCCGGAGCTGGAGCTGGCCGCCCGCCTCGAGCGTCTGGCCGCCCGGAACCGCGTCGACCTGGCGAATTTCCTGGGCGCCGGGGTCTACCGTCACTTCCTGCCGCCGGCCGTTGACCAGATGATCTCCCGGGGCGAGTTCTACACGGCCTACACGCCCTACCAACCCGAGATCAGCCAGGGCACGCTCCAGACGATCTACGAATTCCAATCGCTGCTCGCCGAGCTGACCGGCCTCGACGTGGTCTCCGCCTCGCACTACGACGGCGCAGCCGCGACCGCCGAGGCGGCCCTCATGGCCATCCGCGCCACACGCCGGGAGCGGGTCCTGGCCAGCCGCGCCATCCATCGCCACTATCTCGAGACGACGCGAACCTACTTCAGCCCGGCGGGGCTGGTTCTCGAGGAGCTGCCGACGCTCGAGGACGGCCGCACGGATCTGGCAGCCTTGGAGCGGGCACTCGGCGTCGGGCCACCGGTCGCCGCCGTCCTCGCCGGGCAGCCGAACGCCTTTGGCATCCTCGAGCCGATGGGCGAGATCGGCCGCCTGGCGCACGCCGCCGGCGCGCTCTTCGTGGCCGTCATCGAGCCGGTCTCGCTGGCGGTCCTGGCGCCGCCCGGCGAGTACGGTGCCGACATCGCCGCCGGCGAAGGCCAGCCCCTTGGCATCGCGCCCCAATACGGCGGCCCGTACCTCGGCATCCTGGCGGCGACCGACGCTCTCGTGCGCCAGATCCCCGGCCGACTGGTCGGCAAGACGACCGACCTCGACGGCCGGCGTGCTTTCGTCATGACGCTCCGCGCGCGTGAGCAGGACATCCGACGCGAGAGGGCGGCCAGCAACATCTGCACCAACCAGGCCCTCTGTGCCCTGGCCGCGACGGTCTACCTGGCCACGCTCGGACCCCACGGACTGCGTGACGTGGCGGCCGGTGGTGCGGCGCGTGCCAGGGACCTCGAACACGCTCTCGCCGAGGCGGGCGCTCCACGTATCCACGGAGGCGCCTACCTCAACGAATTCGCGGTGGCGGTCCCCGACGCGGAGCGCGTCCACGCGGCGCTCGTCGATCGAGGCGTGCTGGCCGGCCTGCCGCTGGCCCGTTGGTATCCGGACGATGCACGCCTGCGTGACGGCCTGTTGGTCTGTGCCACGGAGGTCACGACGGCCGACGAGATCGCCAGATTCGCCGACGCGCTGCGCGTCGAGGTCGGTACCACCGCCACCATGGCGGAGGCGGTCCGATGAGCGCGCCGCGCATCGAGATGCAGACCGGCCCGGACCTCGGGCCTCGGACCGCGGTCGGCCCCATGCTCCAGCCGACACTCATGGAGCTCTCGCGGCCGGGTCGCGGCGGGGGCAAGATCCCGCACCCACCGCCCGGGGCCCTCGATGCCATCCCGGCCGAACACCGGCGTGCCATGCCCGCCGCCCTGCCAGAGCTCAACGAGCCCGAGGTCATCCGGCACTTCGTCAACCTCTCGCACCTCAACTACAGCATCGACTCCGGCTTCTACCCCCTCGGCTCATGCACCATGAAGTTCAACCCCAAGATCAACGAGTGGGTGGCGCGTCTGTTCGGCTTCGCCAAGCTCCACCCGCTGGCACCCGACGCCGCGGCACAGGGCTCGCTCGAGATGCTCTGGGAGCTCGAGCGACTGCTCATCGAGATCAGCGGCATGGTCGCGGTCACGCTCCAGCCCGCCGCCGGTGCGCACGGCGAGCTGACCGGCATCCTCATGGTCCGGGCCTACCACGAGTCACGCGGCGACGAGGAGCGACGCGAAGTCATCGTGCCCGACTCGTCACACGGGACCAACCCGGCGACAGCCTCGATGGCCGGCTTCACGACCATCACCGTGCCATCCGATGCCCGAGGCGGCGTGGAGCTCGACGCGCTCCGCGGCGCGCTCTCGCCGCGCACGGCCGCCGTGATGCTCACCAATCCGTCGACGCTCGGGCTCTTCGAGGACCGCATCGTCGAGCTGCTCGATGCCGTCCATGCCGCGGGCGCCCTGGCCTACATGGACGGCGCCAATCTGAACGCAGTGCTCGGCAAGTTCCGACCGGGCGCTGCCGGCTTCGACGTCATGCACTTCAACGTCCACAAGACCTTCTCCACGCCCCATGGCGGCGGCGGACCCGGCGCCGGCCCGGTCGGCGTGGGCGAGAAGCTGGCGCCCTTCCTGCCGTCGCCACGTGTCCTGCGCGAGGCCGACGGGCGGTTCCGGCTCGAGGCTCCGGGCGAGCGCCCGACGTCGATCGGCCGCGTGCGCGCCTACCAGGGCAGCACCGGCGTCCTGCTGCGGGCGTATGCCTATATCTGCTCGCACGGAGGCAGCGGCCTGGTGGAGGTCAGCGAGGACGCTGTCCTGGCCGCCAACTACCTCAAGTCGGAGCTGGCCGGCGCCTACGAGATCCCCTTCGATCGACCGTGCAAGCACGAGTTCGTGGCCACCGCCCGCGGCCTCAAGGAGGCGAGTGGCGTGCGGACGCTCGACGTCGCCAAGCGCCTCATCGACAAGGGCTTCCACCCGCCGACGATCTACTTTCCGCTCATCGTCGAGGAGTGCCTGCTCATCGAGCCCACCGAGACCGAGTCGATCGAGACCCTGGACGCCTTCGCGGAGGCCATGACGGCCATCGCCCGCGAGGCGCTCGAGGATCCCGAGGTGGTCAAGGGCGCACCGCACACTGCTCCGGTCCGGCGCCTCGACGAGGCCAAGGCGGCTCGCCAGCCGGACCTGCGCTGGCGCGCGATGACCGGCGCCGAGACGCCCTGCCCGCAGTGACCTGCGCGGGCGCCGGTCCCGCCAAGTCACGAACCGGGGGGCGTCGATCGCACCTGCCGACGAGTGGCCCGGGCGTCGCCGATCCGATCCCGCGGCGGCTGGCGGTCCTGCTCGTGGCCGCGTGCCTGTTGCTCGCCGGATGCTCGCCCAGGCCCACGCCGGTCGCCAGCGCGACGCCGTCCGCGACGCCTGCGCGGACGACGGCCGCGATTGGCGTGCCCACGCTGCGGTTCGCGATCTCCGGCGATCCGTCCGGCCTGCTTCCGCCGGCACGGGATGCCGACACGCGGCGCATCCATGCCTTCCTCTACGACTCGCTCTACCGCCTCGACGAGGCCCTCCGGCCGGTACCGGTCCTGGCCGCCGACCAGCCCGCCGTGTCGAAGGACGGCAGGACCTGGACGATCCCCATCCGCGACGGGCTGACCTTCTCGGACGAGACGCCGCTCGATGCAGGCGACGTGGCCGGGACCTTGCGCCTGGCGCGCTCACCCGCATGTCCGTTCGGTGACGCGTGCCGGATCGCCGCTGACCACCTGCGGGGCGTGAAAGTCGACGGAGCCAAGGTCGTCTTGACGCTCTCGCGGCCATGGTCGCCGCTCCTGACGACGCTGCTGGCCGATCTCCCGATCCTGCCTTCCGATGGCCTGGCCGCGAGCCTTCAGCGACTCTTGGCGGCCGCCAAGCCGATCGACCGTGGCGAGCTTGCGAAGGCCGTCGATCGCATCGAGGCGGAGGTCAACGCGGTCGATTGTGATGGCGACGCTCCGCCCGCGTCGTGCTCGCCGGCTGCCCACGTGGCGGAACTGCGTGCATGGCTCGCGCGAGCCGGTGCGACTGTGCCGCGACCGGAGCGTTTCGCCGACGAGGCGGGGGTCATCGACGAGGCTGCCTACGGCGTGCTCCTGCTGGCCGCCGTGGACGCCCTCTCCGAAGTGCTGGGCCGTCCAGGTGCGGGCGCTACGCCTCGCCCATTGTCCGACGCGTCTGACCCGGCCACCGACCGGCTGGCCAGGGCCTTGCCCCTCCTGGACCTCGCGACCGCCCCGGTCGGCACGGGCGCTTATCGGCTCGTCTCCTACAGCGCGGGCGGCCGCCTGGTGCTCGATCGTCGGGGTCCGGCTGAGCCCGGCGTGCCGGAGCGGGTCGAGGCCATCGTCTTGCGCGACGCCGCGGAGGCTGCGACGGCCCTTCAATCGGGTCAGGTGGACTGGTTGCCGAGCGTGGCTCCAGAAGTGGTGCCCGTGTTGGAGGCCGATCCGGCATTGATCGTCGCCGGCCGGCCGTCGGGCGTGGAACGCGCCATCGTCTTCAACGTGCGAGAGGGTCATCCGTATGCAGACCCCATCGCTCGCCAGGCGTTCGCTCGCTGCCTTGATCGCGAGGCTCTGTCGGCCGCCACCCTGGCCGATAGAGGCCTGCCCGCCTCGACCCTGGTCGCCCCCGAGTCCTGGGCCGCTCGCCCGCCCAAGTCGAGGCCGGGCGATCCCGAAGCTGTGCGTGCCTTGCTCGAGGAAGCCGGCTATGCCGCCGGGAGCGACGGCGTTTACGAGCGCGACGGCCTGCGGCTCGCCAGCGAGCTCATCATCCGGCCGGGTCGGGCGGAGCTGGCGGCGCTCATGGATGCCGTCGCGGCGGCGCTCGACACCTGTGGCATCGAGCTACGCGTGCGGGAGGTGCCCTTCTCGCCGGACGTCATCCTCCCCCAACTCGAATGGCCCAACACCTTCGACACGTACCTGGCCACGATCGCGCTCGGCGTCGACCCGGCCCTCGATCTCGGCTGGCTGGCTGGCAGCCGCGTGACGACCGAGAAGAACCCGGGCGACGCAAACTTCGGTGGCTGGCGAGACAAGACGACCGACACGCTCCTGGAGGCTGGGGAGGCCACGCTGGCTGAGGCGAAGCGGAAAGCCGCCTACGACGAGCTCCAAGCTCGCCTGGCCGACCTCGTGCCGGCCTGGCCATTGGCGCACGAGGCGGCATACGCGGCGGTCTCCACCGGGCTCGTGGGAGCGGATGGCGGACCGATCGATCCGTCGCGGCCGGGCTATGAGCACGGTCTCCTCGACTGGCGCCTCGCTCCGCCGTAGATCCTTCCGGCCGCCGTCCGTCGCGCCACCAGCCCTGCTCGCCCCTTCCTTGACAGTCTTCGACGAGCCGGACCTATAATGCGGCAGCCGTTCCGGGCCCCACGTGGGAGACGTCTGCGCGCCTGCGTAGTCGTGGCGAGGGTCTCGTGGACGAGAGGGGACGATCGACCGCCGTCGCGGCGTGCCGACGTTCGGACACAGGAGGATGGAAGCCCATGAGTCTACGGACTCGACGAGGCCTGGCTCTGGCCGCCTCGCTCGCTTTCGTGATCAGCGCATGTACGCCGGGTGCGTCTCAGACGCCCGCGGCCTCGAGCGGCGGCGAGTCGCCCGCCCCGAGTGAGTCGGCCGCAGCCGCGTCCGACAACTTCAAGTTCGCCGTCGATGGTGAGCCGACCTACTTCTCGCTGGCATACACGGACCTGCCGACCAGCTGGATCGTCGGTCTCCTGTACAACGGCATGTACCGCATCAACGATGCCCTCGAGGTCGTGCCGGACATCGCGGCCGAAGCGCCGACGCAGAGTGCGGTTGGCCTGACCTGGACGGTGAAGCTGCGCGACGACGTCAAGTGGCATGACGGCTCGGCGGTCACCGCCGACGACGTCAAGTTCACCTATGACCTCGCTCTTTCCAAGAACTGCACGTACATCCCTGACTTCTGCTCCTCGATCGGCGACAACGTCGAGAGCGTCACGGTGGTCGATCCGACGACCGTCGAGCTGAAGCTCAAGCAGAAGTTCGCGCCGTTCCTCATCCAGCTCGCTTCGCCGCTTATGCCCAAGGCCGCCGTCGAGGCGTCCTATGCGAAGTTCGCGGCTGCTGCGACCGCGGTCGACGCGGCTGCCGTGGCGGCGCTCGTCGACAAGATCAATACAGCCACCGGCGCCGAGGCCTGCACGAGCGATGCTCCGCCGGCCGAGTGCAACCCGGAGACTTACACCGCCGAGGTCGAGCCGCTCCTGACCCAGGCCGGCGTCACGCTGCCTGACAAGAACGCCTACACGGTCGACGGCGCGCTCGATCCGAACGCCTACGGTCAGGCGCTCATCGACCAGCTCAAGGACCTCAACGCAACCCTCACCGCGGCCGAGACCGACAAGGTCGCGGCGGCCTTCCGCCTCCTCGACTTCCAGCGCAACCCGGTCGGCACCGGCCCGTACAAGTTCACCAAGTACACCGCTGGTCAGAGCGTCGAGCTGGCCAAGAACGAGAACTATCACTCTGCCACGGTCGGGCCTGCCAACGTGTTCATCCCGATCATCAAGGACGCCGCCACGGCGTCAGCGGCGCTGCAGCAGGGCGACATCAACTGGCAGACCGAGGTCACCTCGGACGCCCTGACCACGCTCGTCGCGGATCAGAACCTGGCCCTGTCCGAGTTCCCGGACTTCGGCTATTACTACATCGGCTTCAACCTGCGCGAAGGCCGCCTGTACGCAGACAAGGCCCTTCGACAGGCCTTCTCGATGTGCATCGACCACAAGCAGACCGTCCAGGTCGCGACCGAGGGCAACGGCATCCCGGCCAAGGCCAACGTGCCGCCCGCCTCGTGGGCCTATTCGACCGACGTGCCTGACTACGTCAAGGATGTTCCGGCCGCCAAGGCGCTCATCGAGGGCGCTGGCTGGACCCTCGGCGCCGATGGCATCTACGAGAAGGGTGGCGTGCGCCTCGCGTCGGACCTCTATGTCCGGCAGGGTCGCCCGCAGCGCGTCCGCTTCGCCCAGCTGGCCAAGGATCAGCTGAAGGAGTGCGGCATCGAGATCACCGTCAAGGAAGCGGACTTCGCGACCGTCCTCCTGCCGCTGCTCTCGTACCCGAACAACTTCGACACCTACCTCGGCGGCTGGAGCACCTCGATCGACCCGGATGATTACTCGATCTTCCACTCGTCGAGCTGCACCACCGAAGAGAACCCGGACGACAACAACTTCGTCTGCTGGAACAACCCTGAGGGCGACCGCCTCCTCGAGGAAGGCCGTCAGGAGCTGGACCAGACCAAGCGAAAGGCGATCTACGCGGAGTTCCAGAAGGTCATCCACGATGATCTTCCGTACTACTTCACGTGGGCCGACCTGGCGCACCGCGGCTACACGAAGACGGTCGAGGCCCAGGACGGCACGATCAACTTCACGAGCCCGCTTGATTACTGGAACAACGACACGTGGGTCGTCAACTCGGCCCGGTAGCCCGTCGACCGGTCTGACCGGACTTCGGATGGACGGTGGCAGCCGCACGGCTGCCACCGTCCTCGTTTATCCTCGAGGGAGTATCGTCATCAGTCATTGCGAGGCCGACGCATAGGCCCCGTGCGACGTAGGTGAGCCATGGCCAGCTACATCTTCCGACGGCTGCTCCAGTCCATCCCCATCCTCATCGGCATCGCGATCATCTCGTTCATGATCGTGCACATCGCGCCGGGCAGCCCGATCGATCGGTTTCGGTCCGGTCGCGTCTCGCCCGAGACGATCCAAAACCTCATCCGGCTGTATGGGCTCGATCAGCCGCTGCTGCCCATCTGGGTCGAGAACGGCTTCGGACTGCTCGTTGCGCTCTTCCTGATGGGCGTGGCCGGTTTCTTTGCCTGGTTCACCCTCAGACGCATGCGGCGTGGCCGAACGGGCTTCTCGGTGGCCGCGCCCGGACTCGTCGCGCTCCTCCTGATGGGCGGGAGCCTGTATCTGATCGTCACCGGCTTCCGCGAGTGGCAGCTCGTCCTGAGCTGGCCAGGTCAGCTGGTCAACTGGATGACGGCCTTCGTGCAGGTCTGGCGGCCCGACGCGTGGGGCTACTCCTTCACCGACGGTCAGCCCGTCATCACCAAGATCGCCGAGCGCATCCCGTACACGCTCGAGTTGATGGGCACCTCCCTGGTCCTGACGGTCGTCATCGCCATCCCGGTCGGCATCCTCGGCGCGGTTCGGCAATACACTTGGTCGGACAAGGTGATCATGGTCCTGGCGACGCTCGGCTACGCCATGCCGACCTTCTGGCTGGGCCTCGTCCTGAAGTACATCTTCGCCTTCCAGCTCGACGTCTTCCCGCTCTTCGGCCGCCACGAGTTCGGCGACGACAGCATCCCCGACCTGGTCTGGCATGCGGTCCTGCCGGTCCTCACGCTGACCATCGTCTCGGTCGCCGGCTGGAGCCGGTACATGCGCTCCTCGATGCTCGAGGTCATGCGCCAGGACTACGTCCGGACGGCCAAGGCCAAGGGGCTCCAGACCTCGAAGGTCCTCTACAAGCACGCGCTCCGTAACGCGCTCATCCCGATCGTGACGCTCCTCGGACTGACCATCCCCACGTTGCTCGTCGGCGCCGCCGTGACCGAGTCCGTATTCTCCTGGCCAGGGCTCGGGAGTCTGGGCGTGACCGCGGTCACCGAGCGAGACTATCCGCTCGTGCTCGCCTTCGTCATGGTCGGCGGGATCATGGTCATCATGGGCAACCTGCTGGCGGACGTGCTGTACGGGTTCGTCGACCCGCGCATCAAGTACTAGGAGGGATCCCCGTGGAGAGCACCCAGCTCGCGCCGATCCCCGCAGCCGCGGGCCAGACCCAGTCGACGGTCGACGAGGTCGACCTGACCCCGGTCAGGACCTACTGGCAGCTGGTTCGCCAGCGCTTCATGCAGCACCGCCTGGCGGTCATCGGCCTGATCCTCATGGCGACCCTGATCACGATGGCCATCGTCATCCCGACGGTCACCGGCGATGCCTACCAGTTGACGAGCTTGACGCTGGCCAACAGTCCGGCCTCGTTCATCAACCCGTTTGCGCCTTTCGGCTTCGACACCATCGGTCAGAACATCTTCATCCGCCTCATGAAGGCGCTCCAGACCTCGCTCTTCGTGGCCTTCTCGGCCGTCTCGATCATCGTGCTCATCGGCGTGCCGGTGGGTGCGATCGCAGGCTATGTCGGGGGACGGGTGGACAACGCGCTCATGCGCCTCGTGGACATCGTCCTGTCGCTGCCTAGCTTCTTCCTCATCGTGCTGATGGTGGCGCTCTGGGGCGCCAGCCCGATCGTGGTCATCCTTGCCATCGGGCTGGTGGGCTGGACGACGGCCGCCCGCCTCGTTCGTGGCGAGTTCCTGTCGCTGCGCGAAACGGACTTCGTGCAGGCCGCCCGGGCGCTCGGCGCCGGCGACCGACGCATCATCCTCCGCCACATGCTGCCGGGGGCCATGGCACCGGTCATCGTGGCCGCGACCCTGGCCATCGCGGACTCGGTCGTCGTGGAGGCCACGCTCTCGTACCTCAGCTTCGGCATCTCGCCGCCCGAGGCGAGCCTCGGCAACATGCTGACCAATGCGCTCGAGTTCTTCTTCCGGGCACCAGCGCTCATCTTCATCCCAGGCATCACCCTCATCCTCGTCGTGCTGGCCGCGAGTTTCCTGGGCGATGGTCTTCGGGACGCCCTCGATCCGCGCCAGCGGATCAGGGGCTAGGCAGACGGTGTCGGAAGCGAGTCGCCCACTCCTCAAGATCGACGGCCTCAAGACCTATTTCCGGACCCAGGACGGTACGGTCAAGGCCGTCGACGGCGTGAGCTACGAGATCGGCGACGGTCAGACCGTCGGCGTCGTCGGCGAGTCTGGCTGCGGGAAGAGCATCACCGCGCTCTCGGTCATGCGCCTCATCGACACGCCCGGCGAGATCCTCGAGGGCACGATCCTGCTCCACGAACGCGACCTGCTGAAGGTCGACGCCGACGAGATGCGCGACATCCGCGGCAACTCCATCAGCATGATCTTCCAGGAGCCGATGACCAGCCTCAACCCGGTCTTCACCTGCGGCGACCAGATCTCCGAGGTCGTTTCGCGGCATCGGTCGGTCTCCCGGCGCGAGGCCTGGGCGCGGGCGGTCGAGATGCTCAGCCTGGTCGGCATCCCAGACGCCGCGCGGCGTGCCAAGCAGTACCCGCACGAGCTGTCGGGCGGCATGCGCCAGCGTGTGATGATCGCCATGGCCCTCAGCACGGACCCCGAGCTGCTCATCGCGGACGAGCCGACGACGGCCCTCGACGTGACCATCCAGGCACAGATCCTGGAGCTCATGAAAAGCCTGCGTGAGCGTAACCGGATGGCCATCATGCTCATCACCCACGATCTCGGGGTGGTCGCCGAGATGGCCGACGATGTCGTCGTCATGTACGCCGGCAAGGTCGTCGAGAAGGCCGAGGCGATGACCGTCTTCGAGCAGCCTCACCATCCCTATACGAAGGGCCTGCTGGCCTCCATCCCGCGGCTGGGCGAGAAGCGCGAGCGCCTGGCGGTCATCCAGGGCGTGGTGCCGAATCCGCTGAACCTGCCAGAGGGCTGCCTCTTCAAGCGGCGATGCCCATATGCGATGCCCATCTGCGACACGCCGCCGCCACTCCAGGAAGTCCGACCGGGCCAGCTCTCGCGCTGCTGGCTGACTCCGGCAGGCGATCCGCCCACCGTCGGCCCAGACGCGAGTGGTGAGATCGCGGCCGAGGCGGCCGCCGCTCTCTCGGCCTCAGCATGACCACCGAAACCTGGGACGACGGCTCGCCCATCGCGCCCCTCGGCGCCCACCAAACGGCCACGCAGCCGCCCCCGGGCGTGGAGATCGCCCCTGCCGCCGACGAGCAGATCCTCGTGCGCGTCGAGCATGTGGTCAAGCACTTCCCCATCCGCGGCGGCGTCATGGGCACCAGCCTCATCGGCGCCGTGCAGGCGGTGGATGATGTCAGCTTCGAGGTCCGTCGCGGCGAAACGCTCGGCCTGGTGGGCGAATCGGGCTGCGGCAAGACGACGCTGGGCAAGGTCATCCTGCGGCTCATCCCGGCCACCGGCGGTCAGGTCTACATCGACGACCGACCGCTCTTCGATCTCAACGACCTCGACCTGAAGGCGGCCCGTCGAGATCTCCAGATCGTCTTCCAGGATCCGTACGCCAGTCTCAATCCGCGCATGACGGTCGGCGAGATCGTGGGCGAGGGTCCGCTCGTCCACGGCCTCACGGACCGCGCCAAGCGCGAGGAGCTGGTGCGCGAGCTACTGGCCAAGGTGGGGCTCAACCAGACCCATATCCGGCGCTACCCGCACGAGTTCTCGGGCGGGCAACGCCAGCGCATCGGTATCGCCCGAGCCCTGGCGCTCAATCCCGAGTTCATCGTCTGTGACGAGCCAGTCAGCGCGCTCGATGTCTCCATCCAGAGCCAGGTCCTCAACCTGCTCAACGACCTCCAACAGGAGCTGGGCCTGACGTACCTCTTCATCGCTCACAACCTGGCCGTCGTCGAGCACATCAGCGACCGCGTGGGGGTCATGTACCTGGGCAAGCTCGT
>JBEVDC010000045.1:0-4495 GCA_040514195.1 Candidatus Limnocylindrales bacterium
GGCCGCACGGTGAACAAGCCGTCCTCGCCCAGGATCGTCCGCGCTACCTCGCCGCCGAGCAGGTTCGACGTGCCGACGAAGCCGGCCACGAACGTCGTAGCGGGTCGCTCATAGACCTCCGCCGGTGCCCCGATCTGCTCGATGCGGCCGCGGTTGAAGACCGCCAGGCGATCGCTCATCGTGAGCGCTTCTTCCTGGTCGTGGGTCACGTAGATGAACGTGATGCCGACGCTCTTCTGGATGCTCTTAAGCTCGATCTGCATCTCCTCGCGCAGCTTCAGGTCGAGCGCACCGAGCGGCTCGTCGAGCAGGAGCACCTTGGGCCGGTTGATCAGCGCGCGGGCGAGCGCGACCCTTTGTCGCTGCCCGCCGGAGAGTTGCGAGGGCTTGCGGCTCTCGAGGCCCTCGAGTCGGACCATGCGCATCGCGTCGGCCACCCTCGCCGCCCGCTCGTCCTTGGGCACCTTGCGGATCATCAGCCCATACGCGACGTTGTCGCCGACGGTCATATGTGGAAAAAGCGCGTAGTCCTGAAAGACCGTGTTGACGTCACGCTCGAACGGTGGTCGTTGCGAGACGTCCTCACCATCGAGCAGGATGCGCCCGGAGGTCGGTAGCTCGAAGCCGGCGATCATGCGCAGCGTCGTCGTCTTGCCCGATCCTGATGGCCCGAGCATCGAAAAGAACTCGCCTCCGGCGATCTCCAGGTCGATGCCGGCCACGGCCTCGACCTCGCCGAAGACCTTGCGCACGTTCTCGAGCTTGACGGCGGCCGGCGCCGCACTTGCGACCGAAGGATCCGCCGTGTCGGCGGCAGCTGGCGTGGCGGTCGGGGATGCGTGCACGCGGCTCCTCGTCGGGCGAGTGGGACGCCGGAACTGTGCCGCGCTGCGGAGGTGCGTGTCAAGCCGCCTCGGAGGCCACTGAACCCTGCGCCTGGCCGCCGCGGCGGCGGCTCCCTAGAATCAGGCTCGACCCATCGACTCGGAACGGAGGACCATGCGATGAAGGACAGCCAGACGTCCGCCAAGCGCACCACCGCAGCGCGCAAGGCGTCCGAGACACTCACGCCCGAGGAGCTGGCCGCGCTGAAGGAAACCGTTCAGGAGCGGAAAGCGGTCGCGCGCCGCGGGGGCAAGGCGGACGGGGAAGCCGATGTGCGCGCGAAGATCGCCGAGATGCCGGAATCGGATCGCGTGATGGCGGAACGGTTCCATGCGATCGTTGGAGCGAATGCGCCAGACCTGGCGCCGAAAACCTGGTACGGAATGCCCGCGTACGCCAACAAGAACGGCAAGATCGTCTGCTTCTTCCAGGCCGCGGCCAAGTTCAAGGCGAGGTACGCGACTGTCGGCTTCGACGAGGCGGCGAAACTCGACGAAGGCACCATGTGGCCGACCTCCTTCGCGCTCACGAAGTTGACCGCCGCCGACGAGGCGAAGATCGGCGCGCTGGTGAAGAAGGCGGTGAGCTGAGGACAGTGCTCGCGAGGCCTCGCTTAGCGCGGAGCCGAAGGCACCGCGCTACACTTCGACCACCTGGCGCGGGCGTCTGCGCCATCTCCCGCCGTCGCTGGCAGTCAAGCCGCCGACGTGGAGTCCAGGAGAAGCGAGCGGCATGACCTACGTCATCACGGAGCCCTGCATCGACTTGCTCGATCAGTCGTGCGTCGCGGTCTGCCCCGTCGACTGCATCCACTTCGAGAGCGGGGTGGATCGCAAGCTGTTCATCGATCCCGATGAGTGCATCGATTGCGGCGCCTGCGAGCCTGAATGCCCCGTGAACGCCATCTACCCCGAGGACTCGCTGCCAGCCGGGGAGGTCAAGTACACGCAGGTCGACGCCATCTGGTTCAAGGATCGGGCGGCAGCTCGCGCCACGATCGACGAGTGGAAGCCGCTCTAACCCGTTGATCCGGCGCCCGACCTAGACTGGCCGGGTGCGTATCGTCTCCCTCCTTCCGTCGGCGACCGAGATCGTCTACGCCCTCGGCCTGGGCGACGAGCTGGTCGGTCGGACGCACGAATGCGACTACCCCCCAGAGGCGTCAGCTGTGGCCGTCATGACCGCGGATGTCGGTGCGGAACCGGGCGCGACGAGCCGTCGCATCCACGATCGCGTTCGCGGCCAGCTGCACGGCGGATCGGGCATCTACCGGCTCGATGAGGCGGCCCTGGCCGAGGCCCAGCCGGACCTCATCCTGACGCAGGAGCTGTGCGATGTCTGCGCGGTCAGCTACCGACAGGTGACCGATGCGGTGCGGCGCATCGACGCGGAGATCAGCGTGGTCAGCCTCGAACCGCGCTCCATCGAGGGCATCCTCAACACGATCTCGACGGTCGGCGCCATGGCCGACGCGGAAGACGAGGCGGTGGGGCTCGTCGAGATCCTTCGCGAACGCCTGGGGGCGGTCGAGAACCGCGTCCTCGAACGGCGGCTGGCTGGCACCGCGCCGCGACGCGTGGTCTGCGTCGAATGGCTCGATCCGCCGTTCGCCGCCGGCCATTGGGTCCCCGAGCAAGTCCGTCGGGCCGGTGGCTGGGACCTGCTCGGTCGCGAAGGCGAACGCTCTGCCGAGACGACGTGGGAGGCGGTCCGCGACGTGGACCCCGAGCAGCTCCTGCTGATCCCGTGCGGCCTCGATGCCGAGGCGACGCAGGCTGAGTGGGCTCGGACCCCTCGGCCGGACTGGTTCGATGAGCTCCGTGCCGTCCGCGAGGGCGAAGTCCACGCGCTCGATGGCTCCGCCTATTTCAGTCGTCCCGGGCCGCGAGCCATCGACGGTGTCGGCCTGCTGGCGGAGGTCATGGATCCCGACGGTTTCCTTGACGAGGCGCCACCGCACGGCTGGATCCCGCTCGCGGTCTGAGTCCGTCGAACATCGTGCTGTCCGACGCGCCCTGATGCCGTTCATGGCCAGCTTCAGCTGCCTGTGGTGCGGCCGTGCCTGGGAAACGCGCGGACCGAACGACCTCGAGGGTTGGGCGCAGCTGTGCTCGGATTGCGTCGGCGCGGCAGGCGATGACGGCTTCCGGCGGATGCGGCTCCGGGCCGGCCTGGCCGAGCGCGCCGCCGTTGCGCGACCAGGTGGGGGCGGGGCCGCTGCCGGGAGTAAGGAACGCGCGGAGGATGCCGCGACACTGCGGGCCTACTACCGCGCGCGAGCGGCGTCCTATGACGACTGGTACCTGCGCCGAGGGCCCTACGCCCACGGCGCGATCGACGACCTCGCCTGGACGATGGACCTCGATGCCGCCACCCTCTGGCTCGACGGGTTGCCCCTCGCCGGGGAGATCGTCGAGCTGGCGGCGGGCACCGGATGGTGGTCTCCGCTGCTCGCCGGCAAGGGCGAGCTGTGGTGCTACGACGTCGTGCCAGAGACGCTCGACCTAGCGCGCCGCCGCCTCATCGCGCACGGCCTGCGCGCGCACCTCCACGAGCGCGACGCCTGGGCCGAGCCCGACCGACGGGTGGATGCGCTCTTCTGCGGCTTCTGGCTCAGCCACGTCCCGCGGGCGCGCCTGCCGGACTTCCTGGGCCTCTGCGAGCGCTGGCTGAAGCCAGGAGGCGCCTTCGCGTTCATCGACTCGCGATCGGATCCGGCGTCAGGCTCCACGCAAAGCAGCTGGGACCCTGCGACGGAGACCTCGGTGCGCCAGGTCGACGAGGTCGCCTACCGGATCCCGAAGGTGTATTACGCGGCTGACGAGCTGGAGCGCTCGCTTGCCACGGCCGGCTTCATCGACGCGAACGTGCAGGCGACGTCCCGCTTCTTCCTGCTCGGCAGTGCGCGTTCCGCCGGTTAGCGCACCACACGGCCTCGACTCAGTCCCGCAGCGCGACCAGCCAGCCCGCCCAAGCGCGCGACTGGCTCAGCAGCCACGTGCGAGTGCCGGTCGCACCGGCCGGCCCGACGACGCCGTCCGCCAGCTCATGGCGTTTGCCGCCGATATCCCATGCCTGCGTCATGCCGGCCGGTGAACTGATCTGCGCCCCGGTCGAGGTCGAGTTCATGCCCACACAACCGACGACCATAGCGTTCGGAGCCGATGTCGTGATGCTGGGCAGGACCGCCGATGTGCCCGATGCGGCGGAAGCCGTTGTGGGCACCCCGTGGAGTGGCGCGGTCGGATCGACCCCCACGTACCGAGCGATCCCGGCGCCGTTCTTGACCGAGGACGACAAGGTCCACGTGTAGGAAAGCGGCTCGGATGCGCCGGCGACGCGGTAGTAGCCGTAGACCCGTGGGTTCGTGACGCCGGGGACCGCGGCGATCGTCGACCATCCGACCGGAGCCCCGTTCGTAGCCACACTGCCGCCATTGAGCACGATGCAGGCAACGAGCACGTCGCCGGTGACCGTGCCGACCGGCTTGGTGAGGACGATCTGGCTGGAGGCCGACGCGTTGGCGACAGTACTCACGCCGCCCCGTGCGATGCCGCCGACCGGCATCGTCGGGCTCGGCGACGGGCTCGGACTCGGACTCGGCGAGGGG
>JBEVDC010000095.1:0-5351 GCA_040514195.1 Candidatus Limnocylindrales bacterium
CGGGCTGGCAGCGGCCGCCTGGGTACGAGCGCTCGGAGCCCGCCTCGACCGCGGACTGGCCATGGTCATCGACTACGGGCACCCGGCCCACGAGCTCTACGATCCCGAGCTCCGACCGGGCGGCCTGCTCCGGACCTATCGGCGGCATCACGTGGGCGATGACCCCTACCGCTTCGTTGGTCAGCAGGACCTGACGGCGCACGTCGATTGGACCGCCCTGGAGCTGGCCGCCCTTGACGCACGCCTCGACATGCTCGGGCGCACGACCCAGGCGGAGGCGCTGACCGGGCTGGGCTTGGGGGATCGGCTGGTCGGGCTTCAGTCGCAGCCGGACATGACGGCCGAGGCTTATGCGGCGGCGCGTGCCGCCGTGGTGCGGCTCCTGGATCCGCGAGCGATGGGCGGGTTCGGGGTCTTGATGCTGGGTCGAGGGATCGCGGACGCGCCGCCGCTGCGGAGCCTTGCCTACCGGATGCGGGCTCGCCATCCCGCTGGCGGCGTGGCGCCCGACCCCGATCCCTCGTCCGAGCCCCCGGAGCGCGAGCCTGCGTCCATGCCGGGTGAGCCCGCCTGATGCGATTCGAGGAGGCGATGCGGCGACTGGAGCCGCTACCCGACAGCCTGCCGGTCGGCCCGAGCACCCTCGATCCGGAGGTCCTGGCCACCGGCGCAGATGCACCCGCGTGGGTCCGCCGGACGCTCGACGGGCCGGCCCGCGACGCCGCCGTGTTGGTCCTCCTCTACCCCGATGCGGCTGGCGAGGCGACGCTCATCCTCACCGCGCGGCCGGAAGGTGACCTGCGGCATGCCGGCCAGATCAGCTTTCCCGGCGGTGCCGCGGACCCGGGCGACGACTTCCCCGACGGCACCGCCCTGCGGGAGGCGGCCGAAGAGGTGGGGCTCGATGTCGAGGCCGCAGGCGTCCGAGTCGTGGGACGCCTCGAGGTCGTCGACGTCCGCGTCTCGGGCTTCCTGCTGGTGCCCGTCGTCGCGCTGGCCGAGCGCGAGCCCGCGCTGACCGCCGATCCGAGAGAGGTGGCCGCCATCCTGCGCGTGCCGGTCAGGCTGTTCCTGCCCGATGCGCCGATCGAGATCGTCGAGGCGGAGCGCGACGGCTGGCGGCTGCGCTATGGCGCCTTCCCGGTCGGTGAGCACCGCATATGGGGTGCCACCGCCCGCGTGCTCGGGCAACTCGGGGCGGTCCTCGCGAGTCCATGATCGCGTCGAGCGGCAACGGTAGCGCCGCGGTTCGTGGGAGGGGCGACCCGCCGGTCGGTGGCGCCCTGACAGGGTCGTCGCGGCCAGGGCTCGTCGCTACCAGGGCTCGCCTTGTGAGCGATCGTGTTCCTCGGGCGTCGGGTCCGGCCGGATGAGCGTGCCCTCGGCGGGTGTGGCGGCCTCGTCGTCGGGCTGGCCCGCCGCCAGCGCGTCCACGACGCCGCGTGCCCAGGCATCGTCAGCGCCGCTGAACTCGATGACGATGGCTCGCATCTCCGAGCCGTCCGTGTAGGCGCCGTGGGCGACGCCGGCCGGCCAGAGGATCGCCTCGCCCTGGTTGACCCGTGTGCCCTCGCCGCCGACTTGCACGAACCCGCCACCGGAGATGACCACGAAGATCGCCGTGTTGGGATTGTCGTGCGGCACGATGACCGCATGGCGTTCGAAGGCCAGCTCGGCGACCAGCCCGCGCGCGTCCTGGTGGATGACCGTGCCTGTCACACCGCGGGTGCCCGGCGGTCCGTCCGGCCGTCGGTGACCTGGTCCGAAGCGGCGGATGTCCATCGTCGCCCTCGCTGGCGCGCCGATCACGGCGCTGTATGGATCGTCTTGGCCGCCGTCCCGCCGTCGACGCAGATGTCGGCTTGACCGCCGCTAGCGGCGCTTCCTCTTGCTCTTGCTCCGGCCGCTGCTCCTGGCACGCTGGCTCGAGCGCTGTCGGATGGTCGTCTCCGGGTGCTTGTACTTCTCCTGGCTGAAGAAACGCGTCCGACGGAGGTGCTGGTTGTAGGCCGCGACGATCGGCGGGAAGTAGATGAAACGAACCCAGATGTACGTCCCTAGCCCGATGACGAGCGTCGCCAGGACGAGCAGGAAATACCATCGGAAGAGGGACATGACGGCCAGCAGGCCGTACGTCACGACGCCGGTCCAGAGCAGCCATTCCTGCATGCCGACGAGCGGCTCGAACTTGTGGAGCTGCCGCGTGCGCACGTTGTAGACGATGATCTGGCCGATGAAGAAGACGATGACCGCGATCGTGAAGGGCCAGAAGATGTCCGGGAAGAGCTCGGGAGCCCACTGCGTCAGCAGGTACTCCCATGGCGCCAGGGTCAAGGTCGTCCTCCGCGCGCGCCAGCGCCTCGACCGGCTGGTCGGCGGGCCGGAGGATAGCAGAGGGCGAGGGACCCGAGGTACCGCGAACGCGGCCCAGACGTACCGCGAACGCGGCCGCGGGTGCCGCGAAAGCGGCCGCGCACGACCAAGGCCAGATCAGCAGCGGCTCGACCGGGAACCTCTTCTCCGGGCCGTACGTGCTCCCTCTCGCGACCCCTTGGATGGACACACCGCCCCGCTATACTCCCGCCACGAGACGGCCTGGCCTCGGGGCAGGGCGCGCGCCGTCCGCCCGAACCAGACGTCGGAGGGTGTTGCGGTGCGAGCCTTGCTCTCGGTGGCCGACCGCAGCGGCCTGCCGGAGCTGGCCCGCGACCTCGCGGCGCTGGGCGTCGAGCTGCATGCGACCGACGGCACCCGCGAGGCGCTCGCCGCCGAGGGCATCGAGGCCGGCAGCATCGGCGCCCTGACGTCCATGCCCGCGCTCGTCGGCGGCCAGGTCAAGACCTACCACCCAGCCGTCTATGCGGGCATCCTGGCTCGCCGTGACCGACCCGAGCAGCTTGCCGAGCTGGCCGAGCACGGCATGGGGCCCTTCGACGTCGTCGTCGTCAACGTTCGACCGTTCGCGCCGGAGGTCGGCGCCCGCGTGATGCCCATCGACGAAGCCATCGAGATGATCGACGTCGGCGGCCTGGCGCTCCTCTCGGCGGCGGCCCGCAACTTCGCCGGGGTGGCCGCGGTCTCCGACCCGGGTCAATATGGGCAGGTCGTCGAGGAGATCCGCGCTCTCGGCCACGTGTCGCCCGAGTTCCGTCAGCGCCTGGCGGCGGAGGCCTTCGCTCTGGTCGCCGCCTACGACGCGGAGGTGGCGGCCTACCTCGACCACGTCGCGGGCACGCGCTTCCCCCGTCGGTTGACGCTCGTACTCGAGAAGCAGAGCGATCTGCCCTACGGCGAGAATCCGCACCAACGCGGCGCGCTCTACCGCGAGACCACCCATCGTGCCGGCACGCTCGCGGACGCGACCCGACTGCAGGGCGCCATGCCCACCTTCAATGACCTGCTCGACCTCGATGCCGCGCACCGCATCACCGGCGACTTCACAGCGCCGACCGTCGCCATCGTCAAGCGCGCCAACCCGGTCGGACTGGCCTCGGCCGAGACCCTCGCTGACGCATATGCGCGGGCGCTCGAGACCGACCCAGTCAATGCCTTCGGCTCGACCGTCGGGGTCAACCGCGTGCTCGACGAAGCGACGGCGAGCGCCATCGTGGCCAACGCCTACGAGACGGTCGTGGCCCCCGGCTATGACGATGCGGCCATCACCATCCTGGCTCAGAAGCCGGAACTGGCCGTCCTGACCATCCCTGCCACGCCGACGGAGGGCCTGTCCGACTACGGCATCGCCGACCTCGATGTCGAGCGCATCGGCGGCGGCATGCTCGTCGAGACCCGCGACCGCGGCGGCGTCCAGCGATCCGAGCTGCGGGTGGTCACCGTCCGGCGGCCGACCCTCGAGGAGTTGACCGACCTGATGTTCGCGTGGCGGGCGGTTCGCCACGTGACCAGCAATGCCGTCGTGCTCGCTCGCAACGCTGCGCTCGTCGGGGTCGGGGCGGGACAGGCCAGCCGACTCGTGGCCACCGAGATCGCCCTCCACCGGGCCGCTGAGCGGGCGAAGATGAGCTGCCTCGCCTCTGACGCCTACTTTCCCTTCGCCGACGCCATCCAGCTAGCGGCGGAACGCGGGGTGACGGCCATCATCCAGCCTGGCGGCTCGCGCCGGGACGAGATGGCCATCGAAGTAGCCGACCGCCACCACATGGCCATGGTCTTCACCGGCCGTCGTCACTTCCGCCGCTGACCATGGCCAGATCCGGCGCGTGCGGCCTCGACTACCGGTAGCCCGCCAGGAGGAGCAGACCATGGAATCGCGCCTGGCGCTGGAGATGGTGCGCATCACCGAGGCAGCCGCCATCGAGTCCGCTCGCTTGATGGGCCGCGGCGATCGCACGGAAGCGGACCGTGCCGCGACCGAGTCCATGCGGGCGACGATGGACGAGGTCGAGATGGATGGCACCATCGTCATCGGCGAGGGCGAGCGGGACGAGGCGCCGATGCTCTTCATCGGCGAGCAGGTCGGCCAGCGCCTTCCTGGGCAGCCGCAGGTCGACATCGCGGTCGACCCCCTGGAGGGCACGAACCTGGTGGCCATGGGCCAGGCAAACGCCATCACCGTCCTTGCGGCGTCCGAGCGCGGCGGCCTCCTGCATGCCCCCGATACCTACTTCGAGAAGCTCTGCGTGGGGCCGCCCTCTGCCGGTCACGTGGATCTCAACCTTCCGCCGGCAGAAAACGTCCTCAGCATCGCCGACTCGCTGCGCCGCAAGGTGACCGACATCACCATCGTCATCCTCGACCGCCCACGACACGAGTCGCTCATCCACGAGATCCGGGCCACCGGAGCGCGCATCAAGCTCATCTCCGATGGCGACCTTTCAGCGGCCATCAGCTGTGCCGTGTCGGGCACCGGCGTCCACGCCGTGATGGGCATCGGCGGCGCGCCCGAGGGTGTCATCACGGCCGCCGCGCTGCGCTGCCTGGGCGGTGAGATCCAGGCCCGCTTCCGGTTTCGCAATGACGAGGAGCGGGAGCGGGCGCGACGGATGGGCCACGCCGACCCCGATCATATCTACCGGACCGAGGACCTCGCGCCGGGCGAGAACCTGGTCTTCAGCGCGACCGGTGTCACTGGCGGCGACCTGCTCCAGGGCGTGCGCTTCTTCGGTGGCGGAGCCCGCACGCACTCGCTGGTCATGAGCTACCAGACCAAGCAGGTCCGATTCGTGGACACCGTCCACATGTTCGACCGCGATCGACCACCGGCCGTCCGGCTCTAGCCGATGGGCACCGCCGACACCGACGTTCGGCGCATCGTGGCCATGGGCGGCGGCACACGCGGCGAGGGCGACCTGGGCACCGCGATGCACGACTTCCTGCTCGGCCTCATCGAC
>JBEVDC010000117.1:0-5748 GCA_040514195.1 Candidatus Limnocylindrales bacterium
TGGCCACGACGATCACGTGCCTCGTTTGGACATGGTCGGCCGTCCTGCTCTATCGGGCTTATGGACCGGCCCTCGTGGACGCACTCCGACGTCGACGCTGGCTCGATCTCGATGCCGCGCTGGAGGCGACCGATGTCGACGTCGTGGGTGCGCTCCGACCCCTGACCAGCACCGATCCGCGAGCCGCCCGACTCGCGTTCGACCTCCTCGGCCGGGTCGCGACACCGACGCTGGCCGAGGACCTGGCGACCCTCGCCGAGGACCCGCGGACGGACGTCCGGATGACCGCGCTCGCCGGGCTGGCCACGATGGGTGAGGCCACGGCACAGCGACGACTTGCAGACGAGGTGCGGGCCACGGTCGACTCACCCGACCCTCGGCTGCGTCTGGCGGCGGCACGAGCCCTCGAGTACCTCGACGTCGCCGACCGGGAGGCCGCGGCCGTACTGCTCGTGGACGACGACCTCGCCGTCCGTTGCGCCGCGATCGACAGCGTGCGCCCAGTCGACCCGTTCGCCGTCGAGGCCGTCGTCGCCGCCCTTGGCGAAGCGGGCACCATCGGCGCCGCCAGCGGGGCCGTGGAGCGGCTCGCCGATGCCGTCCTCCCGACGATGGCCGAGGCCCTCGACGCGGCGAGCGTGCCGGTCCCCGCCACGGTGCTGCGCCTCGTGCGGGCGGCCGCGACACGAACGCCCGCACGTGACGACCTCCTTCGCCGCCATGTCGGGCATCCAGACCGTGAGCTCGGCCTGGCCGTCATCGAACGCCTGGTCGGGGACGTTCCGGCGTCCGACCGGGTCGCCTCCGCGCTCGACGCGGTGCTGGCAGACGACGCCCGGCACGCCGCACGCCTGGCGGCTGCGGGACTCGCCATCGGGCAGACCAACGACTGGCCCGACCATGGCGTTGCAGCTGCTGGTGACGGCCCACTCCTTCGGGCGCTCGAAGACGAGTGGGACCTCATCCGCCGGCGGGTGGCGGGCGGACGGTTGGCCCGCCACGGCTGGGGCCGCATCGGCCCGGCGCTGGCCGGGCTCTCGGCGGATGGACCTGCTGGCGCGCTGGCAGTGGAGGCGCTCGGCGTCAGCCTCGGCCATGACGAGCGGGACCGCGTCATGGCCGTCCTCCAGCCCGGGCTGCCGCTCACGGACCGGCTCCTCCGGCTGGGTGGCCCCGGTGATCGGCCCGATGCTGAGGGATCGACGGGCGAGGGGCCGACGTCCGACACCGCATGGCTACGCGACATCGTCGAGGATCCGCGCGGGCGATGGCGCTCACCTTGGCTCCGAGCCTGCGCGGTCCATGCCGCGGCGGTCCGCGGCACACTCAATGGCATGGACGTCGGCGGAGCCCGCATGCTCGGCGATCCCGTCGTCGACGAGGAGCTCGACCTGGCGGGTGCAGGGCGGCCCTAGGCCGACGGCCCGCAGCCCTGCGCCCTACACTGCGCCCCGATATGTTCGACCAGTACGGCGATTTCAAGCGACAGCTCCCCGACCGCGACCCCGCCGAGACCCAGGACTGGGTCGACTCGCTCGACTCGATCGTCGAGACCGGCGGTGGGCCGGAGCGTGCCCAATTCATCCTCTATCGCCTCCTCAAGCGCGCGCGGCAACTCAACATCGGCCTGCCGCCGCTGACGCAGACGCGCTACATCAACACCATCAGCCCGGAGCAGGAGCCACCCTTCCCCGGCGATGAGGGCATGGAGCTGCGCATCCGGCGGATGGTGCGCTGGAACGCGGTGGCCATGGTGCTGCGAGCCAACAACGCCTACCCCGGTATCGGCGGGCACCTGGCCACCTACCAGAGCGCGGCCAGCCTCTACGAGGTCGGCTTCAACCATTTCTTCCGCGGCAAGGATGCGGCCGGCATGGGCGACCAGGTCTACTACCAGGGGCACGCAGCCCCGGGCATCTACGCCCGCGCCTTTCTCGAAGGTCGCCTGAGCGAGGGTCAGCTCGATCACTTCCGACGCGAGGTCCAGCCGGGCCAAGGGCTCTCGAGCTACCCGCATCCCCGGCTGATGCCCGACTTCTGGGAGTTCCCGACCGTCTCCATGGGCCTCGGCCCGCTGGCTGCCATCTATCAGGCACGCTTCAACCGATACCTACACGCCCGCGGCATCAAGGACACTAGCCAGCAGCGCGTCTGGGCCTTCATCGGTGACGGCGAGACGGACGAGCCAGAGTCGCTCGGCGCCCTCCACGTGGCGGCCAACGAGGGCCTCGACAACCTGACCTTCGTGGTCAACTGCAACCTCCAACGCCTCGATGGTCCGGTGCGCGGCAACGGCAAGATCATCCAGGAGCTCGAGGCGGTCTTCCGAGGCTCCGGCTGGAACGTCATCAAGGTCATCTGGGGTCGCGAGTGGGATCCGCTCCTGGCCGTCGACGACGAAGGCGCCCTGGTGGCGCGCATGGGCGAGGCGCTCGACGGCGACTTCCAGAAATACTCGGTCGAGTCGGGCGCCTATATCCGCGAGCATTTCTTCGGCGCCGACCCCCGTCTGCTGACGATGGTCGAGCACCTCACCGATGAGGACCTCGTGCGCCTCCGCCGCGGCGGCCACGACTACACCAAGGTCTATGCCGCATACCGGGCAGCGACCGCGCACGCCGGCCAGCCGACGGTCATCCTGGCCAAGACGGTCAAGGGTTGGACCCTCGGCCCGGGCATGGAGGCGCGCAACATCACGCACCAGGCCAAGAAGCTCTCCGAGGCCGAGCTGAAGGTCTTCCGCGATCGCCTCGAGCTGGCCATCCCCGACTCGAAGCTCAAGGACGCGCCCTACTTCCACCCGGGGCCGGATGCGCCGGAGATCCGCTACCTGCACGAGCGCCGAGCCGCACTCGGAGGCCCCGTGCCGCGGCGGGTCGTGGTGCAGAAGGCGATCGAGCTGCCGGGCGACGCGGCCTATCAGGAGTTCCTGGGCGGTTCCGGGACGCAGGAAGCCTCGACGACCATGGCCTTCGCCAAGCTCCTGCGCAACCTGATGCGCGACAAGAACCTGGGCGCGCGCGTGGTGCCCATCGTGCCCGACGAAGCACGCACGTTCGGCATGGAGGCGCTCTTCAAGGAGGCCGGCATCTACGCCCCACACGGACAGCTGTACGAGCCGGTGGACTCGAATCTCGTGCTCAGTTATCGCGAGGCGAAGGATGGCCAGGTGCTGGAAGAGGGCATCACGGAGGCTGGATCGTCGGCTTCCTTCCAGGCCGCCGGCACGAGCTATGCGACCCACGCCGAGCCGATGGTGCCCTTCTACATCTTCTATTCGATGTTCGGCTTCCAGCGTGTCGGGGACGAGATCTGGGCCTTCGGTGACGCGCGTGGCCGCGGCTTCCTGTTGGGCGCGACCGCCGGCCGCACGACGCTCAACGGGGAGGGGCTGCAGCACGAAGACGGGCACAGCATGCTGGTCGCCACGACCGTCCCCAACTGCCAGGTCTACGACCCGGCGTTCGCCTACGAGACGGCGGTCATCGTGCGTGACGGTCTGCGCCGGATGCTGGATGAGGGCGATGACGTCTTCTACTACCTGGCGCTCTACAACGAGAACCATGTCATGCCGGCCCGACCCGATGGGGTCAGCGACGCCGATGTGGTCGCCGGCCTGTATCGCTTCGCGGCGGCGCCCAAACTCGGCAAGGGGACGTCACGGGCGACGCTCATCGGCTCGGGCTCGATCATGCAGCAGGTCATCCGAGCCCGGCAGCTGTTGGCCGATCGGTATGGCGTGGCAGCCGAGATCTGGAGCGCACCCTCCTATCAACGCGTGCGCGCGGAGGCGCTGGCCGTCGAGCGCTGGAACCGCCTCCATCCGGGGAAGCCGGCCCGCACGCCGTTCGTGACCTCCGCCCTCGAGGCTGCTGGCTCCGTCGGTCCGATCGTGGCCGCGAGCGACTGGGTCAGGGGCGTGCCCGACCAGGTCGCCCGCTGGGTGCCGGGTGACAGCTGGGTCTCCCTCGGGACCGACGGCTTCGGGCGCAGCGACACCCGCGACGCGTTGCGCCGGCTGTTCGGCGTGGACGCGGAGCACATCGCGGCGGCGACACTCGCGCAGCTCGCTCGGACCGGGCGGATGGAGCCCACCGCCGCGTCACAGGCCCTGGCCGACCTCGGCATCGATCCCGAGGCCGCCGACCCGCTCGACCTCTAGCCACCGAGGCGGCCATGCTCCGCCTGAGCCTCGGCGCCGGGTTCTCTCGTGTCGGCTTCGACGCCTACGTGGCCTCGCTGCCCATCGCCCTGCTGGCCGCCGGCTGGACCGATGGCGCCATCGGCGCCCTGATGGGCGTGGCAGCCCTGACGCAGCTCCCCGCGGCCTTCGTCGGCGGTGGACTGATGGATCGCTTCGGCGGTCGGATGCTCTTCCTCGCCGGCGCGGGCAGCTTCACCATCGCCTCGTTGCTCGTTGCGACGGGGATCGCCTCGTCGACCGGGCCACCAGCATCGATGGTCCTGGTGCGAGTCTTACAGGGCATGGGCATCGCCGTCCTGATGCCGGCCGCCCTGAGCCTGGTGCCCGACCTCGTGGCCAAGGCACGCCTGCCGACCGCCTTCGCCATCGTCGGCCTGGCCGCCAACGTCTCGTTGGCCATCGCCCCGGCCGTCTCGATCGTCGTGCTCGACGCGACGTCGCTCCAGGTCGTGGCCGTGGTCGCGCTCGCCTCGATCGCGATCGGCATCTCCATGGCCTGGCCCATCGGCCGCGACGACCAGGTGCGCCGCCGCGACGACCGGGCCGAGATGCATGCGGCATCGGTCCGCGGCCGGACGTTCCGACCGGCCTGGCGGGCGGCATGGTGGCCGCCACTGGCGATCTCGTTCCTCTTCGTCGTCCACTGGGGCGTGGTGACCGGCTACCTGCCACAGCGCGCCGAGACGGCAGGCGCCGACATCGCCCTCTTCTTCACGGCCGACGCGGCAGCCCTGGTCGCGGCCCGCATCCCGGCCGCACGCCTGGTCGAACGCATCGGATCAAGGCGGTCGATGCTCATCGGCATCGCGACGACCGCGGGCAGCCTCGGCTTCCTCCTGCCGCCCGCGACGACACCGCTGCTGATCGTGGCCGGGATCGGGACCGGCGTGGGTGCCGCGTTCCTGCTGCCGCCCATCAACTTCGAGCTCTCGCGACGCTCGACGGACGACGTGCGCGGCTCGGCTTTCGCTCTCTTCTCGTTCGCCTTTTCGGCCGGCGTCGCCCTCGGCAGCATCGGGATCAGCCCGTTCATCGCGAGCATCGGCTTCGAGGTCGCCCTGGCTGTCGGGCTCGGCCTCTGCCTGGTCGGCGGCCTCGTCGTCCTGGCCGACCCGTGGCTCCGTGGTCGACCGCCACTGCCCCCCGTACTGGCGACCACGCCGAGCACGACCACGGCGTCTGCCTGACACACCTGCGATGGTCCCGGACCCGTGCGACCATGCGCGTCATGCATGTCAAGCGCGCCCGCCTGTCGGCGCTGCTCTCCACCGCTCTCCTCGCAGTCATGGCCTCGCCGATCCCGGTCGCGGCCCATGCCGTGCTGGAGTCGACCTCACCGGCAGCCGGCTCGACGGTCGAGACCTCACCGGCCGAGGTCTCGGCGACGTTCGACGACGGACTCGTCAAGTCGAAGAGCTCGATCGAAGTCATCGCTCCGGACGACAGCACCGTGGCCACCGGAGGCGTGGCCGCCGACGACCCCAAGACGCTGGTGGTCGGCGTGCCGTCCCTGGCGCCAGGCACCTATCGCGTGCGCTGGGCGG
>JBEVDC010000148.1:0-4256 GCA_040514195.1 Candidatus Limnocylindrales bacterium
CCGATCGGTGGCGGAGGATACCAGAGGGCCGTCGAATCCGGCAATCGCGCCGGGCTGGCCCCGACGGCTAGAGGCGGTTGGTCTCGAGGAACGCGCGCAGCGTCTCCGCGACCTGGAGGTAGCTCTGCTCGCCGAGCACGAGACCGTAGTGCGAATGCGCCCCGAACGGCTCGTACGGCGCGTCCAGCCACTCGGCGAGGCGCTCCGAATCGGACTCGGGAAAGTCGCGGTCGAGGCCGCCGCCGATGACGAGCGCCCGCATGCCATCGGGCATGGCGTCGCGATCGATGGGGATACCGGCGATGACTTCGCGCCGGGCGAGGCCGGACTCCGCTCCCATCATGTGCTGGATCCGAAGCACGTCGGCCACGGAGAGATCGGGGTTACGCCGGCGGATCGCCTCGGGCAAACCAGCCCAGCCGACCTCGTCCCGGCGATAGAGCTCCGGTACGGCTCGCAGTTCGTGCGGCTTGGCCGGGGGTCGCAGGTCAGCAGGCAGGGCCGGGCTGATGAGGACCAGCCCAGTGGCTACGCCGCCCTCGGCCACCTTGAGCGCAGCCAGCGCGCCGTACCCGTGTCCGAACATGACCACCTCGCCACCGAGTCGTCGTGCGGCGGCGAGGACGTCTCCGACGTAGGTCGCGAAGCCGAGGGTCTCGTAGTCGGTCGTCTCCGACCAATAGTGGCCGCGGAGGTTTACGGCGTGAGCCTCCCAGCCCCGCTGTGCGAAGTACTCCTGGTACCGGTGCCAGACCCAGGAACCTGCAAGCTCCCCGTGGATGAGCAGGAGCGGCTTGCGACGCGTGCGGCGCTCGGGCAGCCAGGACTCGATGTGGACGCCGCGGTCGAGCAGATCGATCTCATCCTTGCGCACGGGGCGCGTGCCGGCAGGCCGCTCGGCCGGCCGGCGGATCAGCTCGATCGGTGCCTCGAGGTCGCGATCCATGTGCCTTACCACTCTCCGGGCGCGAACAACAGGCCCGTCGCGGGCTTAGGGCTGAAGTAGGTCGACTTCTGCGGCATCAACTCGCCCGCGCGCGCGACACGGAGGACGTCGACCGCCGAGGTCGGGTCGACCAGGAAGGCCGCGCCCGGATCGCCCGCGGTAGCGATCGCCGCCGAGGCTCCCTTGACATAGGCCACCCGTTCGCCACGGGCGACGGCCGCTCGGTCGAGCCCGTAGACGACCGACAGCGCCGCCTCGAGGACGCTCACGGCAAGCGAACGGGTGGCTGGCGAAGCCTGAATGGCGAGCGCGCCGTCGAGGGCGCCCTCGCGCCCGCGAAGGATGGCTGCGTGACCGGCTGACCAGACCCCGATGCGCGGACCCACTCGGCCATCGACATCCACCGGAGCGGCCTCGAAGGCCGCCGCCAGCTCCGTGCTCGACTCGACTGCGTGGACCTCGAACCAGCGGGCCAGCTCGGTCATGAGCGCTGGGCCGGCAGGTTCGCCGGTCACCACACGATGGGTCGGCAGGATGGTCATCTCCGTCGCTGCCAGGTCGAACAGGAGGCTGAAGATCGTCTCGTAGGGTGGATCCTCGGTGCACGCACGGCGGACACCACGCTGCTCCCGGTACGCGAGCGCCGTCTCGTAGCGGTGGTGACCGTCGGCGAGGACGATCGGTTCGGCCTCGGCCAGGGCGAAGAGCCGATCGGCCGGTCCCCCATCGCCGCGAGCTCCGGCTGCAACGACCCACAGTCGATGCCGAACGCCGTCGTCATCGACGACGTCGATCTCCGGCGGTGTCGCGACGATCGTGTCCAGGATCCGTCCGCTTGCTCCACGCGTCGAATCGTAGAGGCCGACGATCGGGCTGAAGTTGGCCCCGGTCGCGGTGAGCAGCGCCAGCCGATCGACCTTCGGCCCGCCGAATGTCCGCTCGTGCGGCATGACGCCGCTGCCTGGGCCGAACGGCTCGAGCCGGAGGCGGGCGAAGAACCCGCGTTGGACCCTATCGCTCGATTCCCATGGCCGCCGATAGACCTGCTCGTAGACATAGAGCGAGGGGGTCAGGTCCTTGCGCAAGGTCCCATCGGTGCGCCAGGCGACAAAGGCTGCGGCGGCTCGCCGGTAGCGATCACCGGGTCCGTCACCGGGCGCGGCAGGAGGGAGGTCGAGGAACACGGAATTGCAGCGATGGCGGCCCGCGAGGCGAACCTGCAGCTCCGGCGAGACGACGTCATACGGCGGGCTGATGACGTCGGCCAGATCTCCGACCACCGCCGGGTTATAGCGCAGAGCGCGAAAGGGTCGAAGCGTGGGCACGGGCGGCCAATGGTAGCGGCGTTGGTCGCGCCGTGCCGCCACGGACGACGCGTCCGAACCAGGCGTGCAACTTTCGACGCATCCCGGACGTCTAGCCGGGGACCCGACTGGACACTGCCTGCAGACTGAGGCCCGATGCGTCGTTTCGTCCCCTTCGTCGTTGCATTCGTCGCGCTGGCCGCTCTCGCCCCATCAGCCCTGGCTGCAGATGGGGTAACGATGAGCGTGCGACCGCTCGTCGGCGGTCACGTCCGGGTCGGTGCCTGGTCGGCGATCGAGGTCGACATCACCAATGACGGTCCGGCCATCAGCGGCGAGCTCAGGCTCGGCAGTGACGCCGCATCCTCATCGTCGTATGCGGCGCTGGTGGACCTGCCGACCGGCTCGCGCAAGCGTTACGTGCTCTACGCTCAGCCCTCGATCTTCGGACGAGACCTCGGCATCGTGCTGGTCTCGGACACCGCGACCATCGCCTCAGCCAAGGTGCCGATCACGACCCACGACCCCTACCAATCAGTCATCGGCGTCGTGGCCGAAGAGCCTGGGCCCCTGGTCGCGGCCCTCAACTCCGCCCTTGCCGACCCACGGGTCAGCACGCCTGCGGTCGTGACCCTGACGCCGGAAGATCTACCCGCACGGGTCGAGGCTTGGTCGGCCATCGACCGGCTGGTCTGGCAGGACGTGGATGCGGCCCAGCTCGAGCCGGAGCAACTGGCCGCGCTCCGCACGTGGCTCGGCCTCGGCGGCCGTCTCGTCGTCCTCGGCGGTTCGACCGGCGCCTCGACCCTCGGCAGCCTGCCGGACGACCTGCTGCCGTTCCGCCCGACGGGCTCCGTGGATGCGTCGCCGGAAGAGGTCGACGCGCTCATCGGCGGCGCGGCAGATCTCGATCGGAGCGTCCCGGCGCTCAGTGGGACGTTGCTGGCGGGCACCGTCTTGGGGCGCAGCGGCGACCGGGTCATCGCCGCCGAGCGGTCCATCGGCCAAGGACGAACGACGATCATCGGCATCGATCCGACGGCGGACGGGATCGGCGGCACCCCGGCAGCCCAGGCACTCTGGCGGCGGGCGATGCCGCTCGCGTTCTCGGCCATCATCAATCCCCTGACGCTGCCCGATGACAGCGGCATCGTCGGCGCCCTCAACAACCTGCCTGCCGTCGGCTTGCCACCCTTGGACCAGCTGGCGGCACTGCTGATCGCCTACATCGTGCTCGTCGGACCGATCAACTATCTCGTCCTGCGTCGTCTCGATCGACGCGAGTGGGCGTGGGTCACGATGCCCCTGCTCATCGTCATCTTCTCCGTCGGTGCGTTCGGGCTCGGGCGCGCCCTGAAGGGCAGCGACTCGATCGTCAACACGATCGCCATCGTGCGGGGCGCTGCGGGCGCCGACTCCGGCCTCGGGCAGGTCTATGTCGGCGTCTACTCGCCGTCCCGGCGGACCTTCGACGTCAGCGTCGGCGGCGGTGCTCTCCTCTCGAACCCGATCAGCGTCCAGCAACAGGGCTTGGGCGTGGCGCCGCTCGACATCCTGCTGGGCGATCCGTCCCGGGTGCGCGGGTACGCGGTCAGCTTCGGCGTCCTGCGCGGCTTCCGTGCCGAGACCGCGCTGCCGGTGCCCAAGATCGACGCGGCGCTGACGTTGCTCGATGGTCGGCTGCAGGGCACCGTGACCAATGCGTCGGCGCAGCGCCTCGAGGATGCAGCCGTCGTCTACGGCGGCAGCCTGGCGAAGATCGGCGACCTGGAGCCCGGCGCCTCCGCCACGGTCGACCTCCAGCTGGGCACCAACCAGGCCTTCGGAGCCGGCATCAGCGACCGGATGTTCGGTCCCTATTCGGTGGGCACATCGGACCGCGAACGGACCATCACGACACGCCGCGCGGTCATCGATCAGCTGACCCAGTACACCGGCCGGTTCTCGAGCCTGGTGGGTGCCGGCGGTGGGCTGGCGCCGGCCATCGTCGGCTGGCAGCCCAGTTC
>JBEVDC010000177.1:0-3690 GCA_040514195.1 Candidatus Limnocylindrales bacterium
GAGGATGGCAGCCGTCTGGGCCGATGTGGGCGACGGCGTCGTAGTCGGGCCAGGCCCGCCGAGCCCTCCGCCGAAGCCCGGCAGAAGGAGGATCCCGATCACGGCCACGACCAGGACGGCCGCGGCGGCAATCGCGACCTTCGCGAAATTGGTCATCTGTGGTTCCCTCCACGCGCCGACGACGGCCCGTTGTCGTGTGTGGTCGATCTGATCGCGAACCGCGTCGTAGGCTCGATCCGGCAGCTCACTCCGACCCTCCTCGAGGAAGGCACGGATGAGCAGGTCGGGGTCGCGCGGCGCGTTCATGCCAGTCGCTCCTGTGGGTCGGTGATCGTCCGGGCGTCGGCCTCGAGGCTCGCCCGGAGCGCGTGGGTGGCGTGATGGAGTCGGGACTTCGCCGTCCCGAGGGGGATGTCGAGGCGCTCGGCGACCTCGGCTGCGGTGAGATCGAGGTAGTGATGGAAGACGAGCACGGCGCGCTTCTCGAGGGTCAGCCTTCGGAAGGCGCGCTCGAGCTGGTCGCGATCATTGACGGTGAGGATCCCTGGTGCCTCCGGTCCGCTCTCGAGATGCAGGACCCGGATGTCTGCCGACCAACGACGGCGACGCCTGGCCTCGGCGTAGCACTCGTTGGTCAGGATCCGATGAAGCCAGGGCTCGAAGCGATCGGGATCTCGCAGGGTCCGCAGCTCACGCCACGCCACGATGAGCGTGGCCTGGACCGCATCTTCAGCGAGATCGGCGTCGCGCAGGATCCGAGACGCGATCGCCATGCACCGGTCGCCGACCGTTCGAGCCAGGGCGTCGAAGGCTTCGCCATCGCCCTGCTTCGCGCGGTCGACGAGTGACCGATCCACTCGAGCTCCTTCCCGACGTCAGACCCGGATGGTCCGACCACACTGAAGAGGATCCTCGAGCGCCGTGGAGTTCAATCTGGCGCGATTCCCGCTCCAGCCGGCCCGCCGCAGATCACGATCGGTCGCCGTTGACGAGCGCGCCGTCTCGCATGACCACGACCTCATGTGCCATGCCGAGCAGGAGGGGGTCGTGGGAGGCGACGATGGCCGTCACGCCCTCGGCCTCGACGACCCTCCGGAGCAACTCGATGATCGCCTGGCCGGTAGCCGCGTCCAGTTGGCCGGTCGGCTCATCGGCGAGCAGGAGCCGCGGGCGATTGACGAGGGCCCGGGCGATGGCGACGCGTTGCTGCTCGCCGCCCGACAGCTCGTACGGGCGATGTCGGGCGCGTTCGGCCAGCCCGACCAGCTCGAGGACGTCGGCGACACGATCACGACGCTCGCCCGGGTCCGTTCCACGCAGCCTCAGGGGCAGCTCGACGTTCTCCGCCGCGGACAGGATCGAGATGAGCCCGAACGACTGGAAGATGTAGGCGACCTTCTCGCGACGCAAGCGAACGTGGCCGGCCTCGTCGAGCGCGGTGACGTCCTCGCCATCGACGATGACCTTCCCGCTCGTGGGGCGGTCGAGGCCGCCGATGACGTTGAGCAACGTGGTCTTTCCGGCGCCGGACCGTCCGCTCACGACGAGGAAACGGCCAGCACGTACGCGCAAGTCGACACCCCGCAAGGCACGCACGACGCCGCGGCCGCCAGGAAAATCGCGCGTCACAGCGCTGGCCTCGACCAGCCACGGCCCGTCGGCGATCACGGGCTCAGCCATCGGACCGTCGCTGCGGGATCCGGGGTGGTTTGGGCGTGCGAGGCGGCTCCGGGCCGGCACCAGGCGAAGACGTCGGCTCGCCGATAGAGCCCGGCGGGTCGCTCGCCTGGCCGACGACGTCCGGCGAATCGGCCCGTTCCAGGGCCGTCGGACCCCGATCAGGCTCTCCGTCCGGCGCGGCGCCCTCCCGATCCGGCCAGATACCCACGTGATCAGGCTCGAGTCGCAACTTGACGCGACGTCGCAGCCCGAGCGCCTCGACGTGCGCGCGGGGTAGCTGCAGCCGGCCCGCCTGGTCGAGGACGGCGAACTCCTCCGAAGTCCGTCGCGACGGCGTGGCGCCAGATCGGGGACCCGTCATCGCGTGGCTCGACTCGCCGCTGTGGACGGTCTCGGTGCTCGTCCGGCCGTCGCGGATGGCGATGGTCCGCTGCACGTGATCACTGACCAGCGGATCGTGGGTGACGATGACGATGGTGGTGCCGAGTTCGGCGTTGACGCGCCGAATGGCGCCCAGGAGTTCTGCAGCCGTGGCGCCGTCGAGCTCCCCTGTCGGTTCGTCGGCCAACAGCACCGGCGGCTGGTTGGCGAGCGCGATGGCGACCGCGACGCGCTGCTGTTCACCGCCGCTCAGCTCGCCGGGCAGGCCCGATCGGCGCGCGACAGGCACCGCGACGAGGTCCATGAGAAGCGTGGCCCGTTGCCGTCGCTCCTGGGCCCCGACGCCGTCGAGGAGCATCGGCAGCTCCACGTTCTCGGCTGCCGACAGGTGGCCGAGCAGGTTGCGCTCGGTCTGCTGCCAGATGAAGCCGACCGCTCTACGCCGATACGCGGTCCGCGCTCGCCCGTCCATCCTTGTCAGGTCATGACCGGCGACCACTGCCCGCCCCGCCGACGGCACGTCCAGGCCGCCCAGGATGTTCATGAGCGTCGACTTGCCGCTGCCTGAGGCGCCGACCAGGGCGATCATCTCGGCCGGCTCGACGTGCAGATCGAGGCCCTGGAGGGCGACCACCTCGAGATCGGCGACCTTGTAGATCTTGACCAGGTTGTCGCAGACGATGGTGGCCACGGGATCCGCGCTGCCCGTCCGGCCCAGGGGCACGTAGGCGCCGGTGGTCGTCCGACGCAGGGGTTCGATGTCGCTGCTCATGCGTCGCGCATCATGGCGGGTACCGGGTCGCGGCGTCGGGCGAGGAGCGTGGCCAGGACCATCACGCCGAGCGCCAGCAGCGCCTGCCCGACGGCCACGCTCGAGACCACGGGCCAGTCGATGAGGGCCTCGACGACCCGGCCCGGGCGGACGAAGCGGTCGAGCCCCAGGCTGGGGACCGCGAGCAGGCCCATCAGGCAGCCCATGGCCAGGCCACCGACGATCGCCGTTGCCACCAGGCTGGACTGCTCGACGACGATCACGCCGAGCACTTGACTGGGACGCGTGCCGAGCGCCCGCAGCAGCACGGTCTCCCCGCGCCGGGCCGCCACGTCGCGGACCACCGCCACGGCGACGACCAGGGCGCTGAACGCGACCGAGGCCGTGAGGGCCAGCCCGAAGCCGATCCCTGTGTCGCGCACCAGCGGGTCCTCCTGCATCGCTGCCCGCACGTCGGCGCGGGCGATGATCTCGACGTTCGGCGCGCCGGACCTGTCGACGGTGGCCTTGACCAGCTCCTGTCCGAGCTCCACTGGGGCACGCACGAGCGCCTGGTTGGCGACAAAGCTGCGATCGGGGTCGGTCGCCTGGATGGCGGCCAACGGCACGATGACCGTGCCCTCGGGGGCCAGGGCGCCCGGGAACTCGGGCACGATGCCAGCCACCACGAAGTGGGTGGCGCGATCGAAGGCGGACATCGCGAACGGATCGCCCACGCTGAGGGCAGGCCCACGCGCCGCCTCGCCGACCAGCAGGGCCGGGATGGGCTTGTCCTCGCTCGTGCCGCTCTCGGTGGTCCAGGGCGTCGACCACAACGCCTCGGGCAGGCTGCCGTCGGCCGGTGTGCCGGCCACGAC
>JBEVDC010000222.1:0-5685 GCA_040514195.1 Candidatus Limnocylindrales bacterium
TGGTCGATGGGCGCGCTCGTCGATGTCATCCAGACGGATGGTACCGGCCATGCGTGCCAGACTTCAGGCCATGCGTCCCTTTCGGTTCCTGGCTGACGTCGGTGACGTCGGGTCGGCGGCCGCGCTTCGCGCGCGGGCTCGACGGGCAGAGTCGATCGGCTACGCCGCGATGGTCATCCCCGATCATCTGATCATCCCGCTCGGTCCCATCGCCACGCTTGCCACCGTGGCCGCGGCCACCGAGCGCCTACGGATCGGCACGTTCGTGCTCAACAACGACCTCCGCCATCCGATGGTCCTGGCGCAGGAGCTGGCGACACTCGACCTGCTCAGCGGGGGGCGGCTCGAGATCGCCCTCGGGGCCGGCTGGAACCGCCGCGAGTATCTCGCTGCCGGGATCCCATTCGACGTCTCACCGACCCGGGTGGCCCGCCTCGAGGAGTCGGTGGCGATCCTCAAGGGCCTCTTCGGCGACGGCCCGTTCACGTACCGGGGCACGTACTTCACGATCACCGATGCGGACGGTGTCCCAAAGCCCATCCAGCGGCCACATCCCCCGTTCCTCATCGGCGGCGGTGGACGCCGGACGCTCTCGCTCGCGGGTCGTGAGGCGGACATCGTTGGCCTCGCGCCGCGCATCCAGCCAGGCACGACGCTCGTCGATCCGCGCAGCATGACCGTCGAAGCCGCAGCCGAGAAGCTCGATTGGGTGCGCGAGGCCGCTGGTCAGCGCTACGACAAGCTCGAGATCAATGCCTATCCGTCGCAGTTCCCCCCGGTCATCACCGACCGTGCCCGCGTTGAGGCGACCGATCGCGCCTCGGCGATCACCGCACGATCGGGCATCGCCATCTCGGCGGACGAACTTCTGGCGTCGCCACACCAGTACATCGGCACGGTGGGAACGCTCTGCGACAAGCTCGTCGAGCTCCGGGAGCGACTGGGTATCTCGTCCTTCATGCTCGGCGATGTCGACGAGATGTCGCCGGTCGTGGAGCGACTGGCGGGCACTTAAGATATCGACCTCGCCATGCTGCTCCCGGCGAGCCACTCTCGGAGAGACCGTTGGTCGCGATCGTCCCATTCGTCGACGAAGGGCTCGGCAACTCGTCCTATCTCGTTGACCTCGGCGATGGCCGCGGGCTCGTCGTCGATCCGACCCGCGACATCGGCTCGTATGCCCGCGCCGCCGAGCAGCACGGCCTCCGCCTGGCGTACAGCCTCGAGACCCACCTCCACGCCGACTTCGTGTCCGGCAGCCGCGAACTCGCGCGGATCGGGGCAACCGTCCTGGCGCCGCGTTCCGGGCGGATCGAGTTCCCGCATCGTGGGCTGGACGACGAGGAGGAGCTGGACCTTGGCGGCCTGACGCTCCGGGCTATCGGGACACCTGGCCATACGCCCGAGCACCTCGGGTACCTCGTGCTCGACGGGAGTCGACCGCTCGCGCTCTTTTCGGGTGGTGCGCTGCTCGTCGGCTCGGTCGCCCGGACGGACCTCCTGAGCCCCGACCGAACGGAACCGCTCGCCCGACGGTTGTATCGAGCCCTGCACGCTCGGATCCTGACCCTGCCCGACGAGCTGGTCGTTTATCCGACGCACGGCGCCGGCTCGTTCTGTGCGGCCCCCGGTGGCGGCGAGCGAACGACGACGATCGGCCGGGAGCGGACGACGAACCCGTTCCTCGCCGCGCCGGACGAGGCGACGTTCGTGCGCCGCCTGACCGGCGGGCTCGGGACCTACCCCGCCTACTTCCTCCGCCTGAGCGAGGTCAACCGGCGCGGCCCAGCCGTCTACGGGGATAGCCCGCCGGTCCTTACCGATCTCACGCCCGAGCGACTCGAGGCCGCGATCCACGACGGCGCTGAGCTCGTCGACGCACGCCCGATCGAGGCATTCGGCGCGGGGCACATCCGCGGCGCCCTGTCGATCGCGTTGCGCCGGTCGTTCGCGTCCTGGCTCGGCTGGCTGGTCGCCGCCGACCGGCCACTCGTCTTCGTCCTCGACGAGGGGCAGGATCGCCACGATCTCGTCCGGCAGTGCCTCAAGATCGGTTACGAGAACCTCGTGGGTGAGCTGGCGGGCGGGATGTCGGCCTGGCGTGCAGCCGGCCGGCCCGAGACGCGGACCCCGATGGTACGTGATGCGGCGGAGCTGAGCGGACCCCTGGTCGACGTGCGCCAAGCCTCCGAATATGTGGCCGGGCATGTCCCTGGCGCCACCCTGGTCGAGCTCGGCAGCCTGCCGGCCATGGCGGGCGGCATGGCCACGGATGCCGTAACCGTGATGTGCGGCGCGGGCGAGCGGGCGATGACCGCAGCCAGCCTCGTCGCACGTGCGGGTGGCGCGCCGACGGTTTTCGCCGGCAGCGCCCGGGACTGGTCGCGCGCGCAGGGTCGACCCCTCGCGACCGGGGCGTGACGGCCCCACTCCCAGCCGAGACGACGGGGCGAGTGGGGGCTGACGACCCGGGCGGCATCCGGCTCGGCCTGCGAGCCAACCTCGGGCAATTCATCTTGCTCGTCGCCGTCAACGCCCTGGTCGGCGGCATGGTCGGCCAGGAACGGACGGTCGTGCCGCTGCTAGCGACTGAGGTCTTCGGGCTCCAGGCCTTCACCGCCGCATTGACCTTCATCGTCGCCTTCGGATTGACAAAGGCGGCTACCAACCTCGTGGCTGGCGTGCTCTCCGACCGGCTAGGCCGAAAGCCCGTGCTTGTCGCCGGCTGGCTCATCGCGCTGCCGGTCCCGGCGTTGCTCATCTGGGCACCGGACTGGGGCTGGGTCGTGCTGGCGAACGTCCTCCTCGGCCTCAGCCAGGGGCTGACCTGGTCGACCACGGTGATCATGAAGATCGACCTCGCGGGGCCCCGGCAGCGCGGTCTGGCGATGGGCCTCAACGAGGCCGCCGGTTACGGCGCGCTCGCCCTGACGGCCCTGCTCACGGGGCTCCTGGCCGAGCGCTATGGGCTGCGGCCGGCGCCGTTCCTGCTCGGTCTCGCATATGCGGGCCTCGGGCTTGGTCTCTCGGCCGTCTTCGTCCGAGAGACCCAGGGCCACGCTCGCCACGAGGCGAGGTTCCACCCCACCCGTGAGCACCTCGCCGGTGAGCTCTCCATGCGCCAGGTGTTCGTGCTCACGACCATTGGCGAACGCGCGCTGTCCGCGGCCAGCCAGGCCGGCCTCGTCAACAACCTCAACGACGGCCTCGCCTGGGGGCTGCTGCCGCTCTACTACGCAGCGGCCGGGCTCGATGTGGCCGAGATCGGCGTCCTGGCGGCCATCTATCCGGCGGTCTGGGGCCTGGGCCAACTCGTGAGCGGCGGGCTCTCGGATCGCTACGGGCGCAAGGCATTCATCGTCGGCGGCATGCTCTTTCAGGCGCTGGCCATCGCGATCATCGCTGCCACGAACGGCTTCGCCGCGTGGGCAGCGGCGGCCGTCTTGCTCGGGCTCGGGACGGCGATGGTCTACCCGACCCTCCTGGCCGTCGTAGGCGACGTCGCACACCCGACCTGGCGGGCCTCCGCCGTGGGTACCTACCGCTTCTGGCGCGACGCCGGCTTCGCGGTCGGCGCGATCCTTGCCGGCATCCTGGCCGATCAGTTCGGGATGCCCGTTGCTATCTGGGCGGTGGCCGCGCTGACGGCAGCCTCCGGTTTCGTCGTGTTCGTTCGGATGTACGAGACCCACCCGAGCCAGCACCGTCAGAGACCATCACCGCGGTGAAGAACGTACGCGATCGCGCGACGACTACAGCTCGTCGAGGGCCGGCGCGGCGACGGTCATCGACCACGATGGGCGCTGCTAGCATCGTGGCGTGGCCGCGGTCGACTTCGATTTCATCATCGTCGGTGGTGGTTCCGCTGGCTGTGTGCTCGCCAACCGACTGAGCGCCGATCCAGCCAATCGGGTCCTGGTGCTCGAGGCCGGGCGACCCGACTACCGCTGGGACGTCTTCCTCCACATGCCTGCTGCGCTCGCGTTTCCCATCGGCAGCCGCTTCTACGACTGGCGCTACGAGTCGGAGCCGGAGCAGTTCATGGGAGGCCGGCGCGTCTACCACGCACGGGGCAAAGTGCTCGGCGGCTCGAGCAGCATCAACGGCATGATCTTCCAGCGTGGCAACCCGCTGGACTTCGAGCGCTGGGCGGCCGACCCCGGCATGACGGATTGGGACTACGCCCACTGCTTGCCCTACTTCCGGCGCATGGAGGACTGCCTCGCGGCCACCGACGACGACCCATACCGTGGCCGTGGCGGTCCGCTGGGCCTCGAACGTGGACCCGCCACGAACCCGCTCTTTGCGGCCTTCTTCGAGTCAGTCCCTCAGCCCGGATACGAGCTGACGAGCGACGTGAACGGCTACCGCCAGGAGGGCTTCGCGCCGTTCGACCGGAACATCCGCCGCGCTCGTCGACTGTCCGCCGCGCGTGCGTATCTCCATCCTGTCACCAGCCGGCCGAACCTCAAGGTCGAGACGCGCGCCTTCGTGCGCAGCGTCGTCTTCGAGGGTCGCAGCGCGGTGGGGGTCATCTACGACCAGGGAACGTGGCCTTCACGCGAGGTGCGCGGCGGCGAGGTCATCCTCTGCGGCGGGGCCATCAATACGCCCCAGATCCTGCAGCTCTCGGGCATCGGCTCAGCAACCGACCTGGAGGCACTCGGCGTGCCGGTGGTGGCCGACCTGCCCGGAGTCGGCGCGAATCTTCAGGACCATCTCGAGGTGTACGTTCAATACGCCTGCACGCAACCCGTCTCCATGCAACCCGCACTCCAGGTCTGGCGACGGCCGTGGATCGGCTTCCAGTGGCTGTTCTTCCGGCGCGGGCCGGGGGCCACCAACCACTTCGAGGGCGGCGGGTTCGCTCGCAGCAACGATGACGTCACGTACCCCAACTTGATGTTCCACTTCCTGCCCCTGGCCGTCCGCTACGACGGCAGCGGCCCCAAGGACCGTCACGGCTACCAGGTCCACATCGGCCCGATGTATTCCGATGCGCGCGGCACGATCAAGATCAAGACCCGGGATCCGTACGAGCACCCTGCCCTGCGCTTCAACTACCTCTCGACCGCCCGGGACCGCCGGGAATGGGTGGAGGCGGTCCGCGCCGCGCGCGACATCCTGACGCAACCGGCCTTCGACCCCTACAACGGCGGCGAGACCTCGCCCGGCGCAGGCGTCGAGACGGACCAGGAGATCCTCGACTGGGTAGGCCGCGACGCCGAGACCGCCCTCCATCCCTCGTGCACGGCCAAGATGGGCACCGATACGATGGCCGTGGTCGACCCGGCGTCGATGGGCGTCCACGGCGTCCGGGGGCTGCGCGTCGTGGACGCCTCGGTCTTCCCGTACGTCACGAATGCCAACATCTATGCCCCCGTGATGATGGTCGCGGAGAAGGCGGCTGACCTCGTGCTGGGCGATACACCGCTGGCGCCGGAGCCACGACCCTTCTTCCGGAGCAGCACTGGGATCGGGGTGTTTGATCGTAGATTCGAACATGGTTGAACCCGCAGCGAGTCCTGAACCATCGCTACCCGACCGCGAGGCCTTGATGGCCAGGGGGCGAGCTGCGCGCGACCGGCTGCCCCTCGCCGTTCTCGCCGCCTGGAAACCAGGAGACCGTCGCTCCGATCCGATCGACCTCATCGCCGAGCAGGCGACCACGCGTGTGCCGGAGCT
>JBEVDC010000221.1:0-17989 GCA_040514195.1 Candidatus Limnocylindrales bacterium
GGGTTGCCGATGACGAAACCCGCCATCGCTGCGGCTGTGCCGGTGAACGAGTTCAGCAGCGAGATGACGACCGGCATGTCGGCGCCGCCGATCGGCAAGACCATGGTCACGCCGAACAGGAGCCCGGCCAGGACGACGGCACCGAGGATGGCAACGCTGGCCGATGCGTCGAGAGCCACGACGCCGGCCGAGCTGAGGACGAGGGCGAGGAGGCCGGCCACGGCGACGAGCGCCAGGGCGATGGTCACGAGGCGGCCACCCGGGATCATGATCGGCTTGCCTGAGATGAGACCCTGGAGCTTGCCCGATGCGATAAGCGAGCCGGAAAACGTGACGCAGCCGATGACCGCGCCAAGCACGACGAAGATGGCGGTCGAAACGATCGCTTCGTCGGTGCCCACGATGCGCAGGTAGTCGTCGATGGCGACCAGGGCCGCGGCCCCGCCGCCGACCGCGTTGAAGAGTGAGACCAACTGGGGCATGGCCGTCATCTGGACGTTCCTCGCCATCCACAGGCCGAGTCCGCCGCCGATGGCGAAGCCGACCACGATGATGACGATGGCCGTCGTGCTCAGGCCGCCGGGCCTCGTGGCCAGGTAGGGGATGGTGACCAGGACCGCGAGGGTCATCCCGCCGGCGGAGAGTCGATTCCCGGCTCGCGCCGTGGCCGGCGAATTCATCTGGTGGAGGCCGATGACGAAGGCCGCGGCGCCGGCCAGCCAAGCCAGGAAGACGAACGTGTAGATCCACTCCTGGGACATCAGTCGCCCTCGGTCGTTTTAGGCGGGGCGACCGGCTTCTTGCGGAACATCTGGAGCATGCGGTCGGTGACCACGTAGCCGCCGACCACGTTCATGGCACCGAAGACGACGGCGATGAAGGCCAACGCATAGGAGACCGGGTTGTCGGCCTCGGCAGCGATGAGCATGGCGCCCACGAGAACGATGCCGTGGATCGAGTTGGCGCCCGACATCAGCGGCGTGTGCAGCGTGGCCGGCACCTTGCTGATGACCTCGAAGCCGACCAGGATGGCGAGCACGAAGATGGCGAGCGCGTTGAGCAGCTCCGGGCTCATGCCCCATCTCCCGCGGCGGGCGCCGGCTCGAGGAGCTTGCGTGTGGCCTCCTGGACCACCGTCCCGCCCGTGGCGATGACGGTCGCCGCCGTGATCTCGTCGCTCATGTCGAGCGGCATCGTGCCGTCCGTGACGAGGTGGCGCACCAGCTCGTAGACGTTGCGGGCATAGAAGGCCGAGGCGCCCGCAGGCATGGAGGCCGGCAGGTTGTCCGGTGCGATGATCGTGACCCCGTTCTCGGTCACCACCGTCTCCCCGGCCTGTGACAGCTCGACGTTGCCGCCGAGGGTGCTGGCGGCCATGTCCACGATCACGGAGCCGCTCCGCATGGCCCGCACGGCGTCGGCGGTGACCAGCAGCGGCGGCCGGCGCCCTGGCACCTGGGCCGTCGTGATGACCACGTCCATGGCCGCGATGTGGCCGTTGAGTTCTTCCTGCTGGGCCTTCTGTTCCTCGGCCGTCAGCGCCCGGGCATAGCCGCCCTCACCAGTCGCATCGACGGCCGACTTGAGGACGATGAAGCCGGCACCGAGCGACTCGGCCTGTTCCTTCGTCTCCTTGCGCACGTCGTAGGCCTTGACGATGGCTCCGAGTCGGCGGGCAGTGCCGATGGCCTGCAGGCCAGCCACGCCGATGCCAAGGATGAGCACGTTGGCGGGCTTGGCAGTGCCGGCGGCCGTGGTCAGGAGCGGGAAGTAGCGGCCGTAGGCGGCGGCGGCGAGGAGGACCGCCTTGTAGCCGCCGACGTTCGCCTGCGAGCTGAGGGCGTCCATCGTCTGCGCCGAGCTGAGCGTGCGCGGCAACGCGTCAAGGCTGATGGCGGTCACGCCGCGATCCGCCAGGGTCTTGGCCACGGCGGGGTCGATGAGCGGCGTCAACAGCCCGACGACGGCCTGCCCTGGTCGCAGGCTGGCGATCTCGTCGGCGTCCGGCTTCTGCACCCGGACGATGACATCGGCCTGGGCGTAAAGCGCCTCGGTTGTGACCACGGTCGCGCCGGCCTCGGCGTATGCGCTGTCGGGGATCAGGGCGCCAGCGCCGGCACCGACCTCGACGAGCACCTCCAGACCGGCGGCCTGGTACTTCCCGACCAGTTCGGGCACGAGCGCCACGCGCCGCTCCGCGGGCGCGCGCTCCCTGACGACTCCGACCTTCATGGGAACCCTTGTCGTACGTGGTCGATGGATCGCGGGTAAGGATAGCGGGTCAGACTGACCGCCACGGACCGCCTCGGTGGCCATTACGCGCTGGACCGCTCGTCCGAAGCGCGTTCGGGAGACGTGGCTAGACTCGGGCCATGAAGCGCATCGCCGCCGCCCTCCTCGTCCTCGTCCTGGCCGCCTGCACGGCGTCCGATTCCCCCTCGCCGTCCGAGTCGGTCATGCCGTCGGCATCCTCGAGCTCCACGCCGCCCACCCAGGCGACACCGACCGCCGCATCGACGCCGGCCTCGACCACAGCCGCACCCCCCGAGCCGACGGCGGACCTCGGCGAGTTCATCTGCAGGTACCCCTACGCCGTCGACGGGAACGTCTCCCGCGCCCAGATCGACGCTGTGCGCGTCGGCACGCATAGTGGCTATGACCGGATCGTGTTCGGGTTCGAGGATGGGATCCCGGCCCTGGACGTGAACGTGGGCGCGCCGCCTCTGACGTACGACCCCAGCGGCCTGCCTATGGAGGTCGCCGGCAACGACTTCCTCATCTTCATCCTCCGTGGCGGCACCGGCGTTGGCCCGTCTGGGCGCGTGACGTATGACGGTCCCACGGACTTCACGCCCGATCACCCCGTCCTTGTCCAGTTCGTCCAGGCCGGCGACTTCGAGGCGCAGAGCGAATGGGTTGCGGGGCTGACGGGTCCCGCCTGCATCCGTGTCTTCGCACTCAGCGATCCGGACCGCCTGGTCATCGACCTCGCCGCCCAGTAAGCGGGACGGCCCTCGTAGGGCGATAGACTCGCGGTCATGGCCCACCCCCAATTCGAGGCGGTCAACCTCATCAGCGACCCGATCCACGGGTACATCGAGCTGACCAAACGCCTGACCGCTGAGCAGAGCGTCCGAGCGGGCCTGCTCCCGGAAGCGGTCGCGGAGGCGGATCTGCTGGACACGCCCTGGGTCCAACGGCTGCGCCGCATCAGCCAGCTTCAGAGCGCCCGGTGGGTCTTCCCGACCGCCGAGCACAGCCGCTTCACGCATGGGCTCGGGGTGATGCACGAAGGGGGGCTCTGGGCACGCGCCCTCTATCCGACCTTGCGTGAGGTCCTCCACGCCGACACACTTTCGGAAGGCGAGGCTTCGGAGGACCCCATCCCGTCGGAGGCTCTCGTGGTCGAGACGGTGCGCGTCGCCGGCCTGCTCCACGACGTCGGTCACGGCCCGTTCGCCCACTACTTCGACGAGCACGTCCTGTCTGCATTTCCGGCTCCCGCCCATCCCAGCCGCGACCCGGCAAAGCGGCTCTCGCATGAGGACCTTGGCCAAGCCATCGTCGAGCGCGAGCTGGCGCCCATCATCGCCGGGCTGCGACGGACGCCGGCACTCGAGGCCGAGCGCGCCGCCTTTGCCGAGGGGGAGGCCATCGAGCCGCGCTGGATCAGCTTTCTGATGTCGAAGCCGCCACTGGCGGATCTGACGATGCCGCTCTGGGTTCGTCGCCTGCAGCCCCTCTTCAGCGGCATCTTCACCGTCGACAACCTCGACTACGTGCGTCGCGATGCGTACATGACCGGCGTCTCGACCGGGCCCGTGGACGCCGACCGCCTTCGCCGCTACGCGTTCATGAGCCCGCGCGGCCTGGCCATCTACGAACCGGGTCTCGGCGCCCTCGAGCAATTCCTGATGACCCGCCTCTTCATGTACAACACGGTCTACTTCCATCGCACCGTACGGGCCATCGACCTCGACCTCGAGGAGGTGTTCGCGCCCTCCATCCGGGCCATCCACGGCGACGGCAACCCGCTCGACGACCTTGCTGCGTATGCGGCCCTCGACGAGTACGCCCTCCTCCACCAGGCTTCCCTGTGGGCCGCGGGAGGCTCGCTCGACGGAGACCCGGCGCCCGCCAGCGGCCGCGTGACGCCAGAGGTCGGTCGGCTGTGGCGGGGCATCCTGCTGCGAAATCCGAGCTGGCGAGCGATCGCCGAGGTGCGTCGGGATTCACGCTTCGGAGGCACACGCGAGAGCGCCGAAACCGAGCTTCGTGCCCTGGCAGATGTGTATCTCACGACGTCAGCCGACGCGTATGGCGAGGCCGGCTACGAACGGCGGCAGGAGCCCATCATCCGCTTCGACCTGGCCGAGGCAGATGGCCGGCCGCAGAACCCGCTCCAGGCGCACGGCAGCCTGATCGTCGCGCGTCGTGACGGCACGCTCGACCCGACCCTCCTGGATGACGTCCTCCAGCGTCTGCCGGCCGTGGTCGTGACGGGACGCGCCTACGTCAGGAGCGGCGCGGCCGTCGACTGAGGCGACCCATTCCGCATTCCGTGGACGTTTCTAGGCTCGCGGGCACAGATACGACCGACCGGCGAGTCGCTTCCGAGTCGCTTCGTGGCCGGCACACCCGATCTGCTCGATGGCTCGAGGACGGGGACTGTCGCCATACTGCCCGGGCGACCGCGTGCCCGGGAAGGGTGATGCAGGCGGGCAGCGCCTCCGACGATACCTCCGTGCTGGGTCGAATGCGGATCGACGGTTCGGCCATCTTGGCCCACAATGCGACCCCACGCCGAGCCCGCACGGAGGGTACCGATGATCGCCCGAAGCCTCGACCGGCCTCGCCGCAACCTCGTCCTGATCCTTGTCGCTGCCCTGGTGGCCGCCTTTGTCGGGGCCGCTGTCTGGGCCGCGAACCAGCCCGAGACCCAACCCGGAGTCGACATGTCGAAGGGCAAACGACGATCCGGCCTGGTCGAGTCGTCGGTCATCAACGGTCCGGCCGGGCAGCCGGTCCAGGTCCAGGCGGCTCCGGCAGGCGGCTGGACCACGCAGACCCGGCTCGGCTTTACCGTCGGCGACCAGTGGGAGCCGGCCATAGCCGCTGACGACCTCGGACATGTCTACGTCCTCTATGCGCAGTACCTCGGCGTGCCCGGTTGTCCGGACTGCCTCAGCCCGACCCAGGTCCTCCAGGTCAGCGCCGATCGTGGCGCAACGTGGTCTGCACCACGGCCACTCCAGCAACCCGGTCAACGGGGCTGGGACTCACAGATCGTCGTCGACCCCGTCGATGGCCGGACGGTCTGGGCCTCGTGGATCGAGAAGGACAAGAGCGACGTGATGGTCGCCCGGTCGGACGACTTCGGTGCCACATGGTCCATCACGGCAGTCGATGACACCAACGCCGGCCTGGACAAGCCGATCCTCGCCGTCCGCGGCGACGACATCTACGTCGCGTACAACCACTCCACCACGATCTGGGTCTCCTCGTCACACGATCGTGGCGAGACGTGGACCTCCGTCAAGGGTCAGACGACGGGCAAGGGCAAGATCGGCTGGTCGTTGGCTGGTGGCGGCACGGTCACGCCGAACGGTGACGCCCTTTTCGGGTGGGCGGGCTATGAGCAGAACGGCGTGGCCAAGGGCCCCGTCAACCTCTACGTGAGCAGCACCCGCGACGGTGGCGAAACGTGGCAGGACACCCGCATCGAAACCTCCGGGTCGCCGCCGGATTGCTCCGCCGACTCGTGCGGCTGGGCATACCTCGGTGCGCAGCTCACGCTGGCGTCCGACGATGACGGCGTCGTCTACGGGCTGTGGAACGCCGGGCCGTTGACCCCGAAGCGCGCACCGGAACGGATCTTCTTCGCGACCTCGACCGATGGCGGCCGCACATGGTCCGCCAAGGAGGATGTCTCGTCGGCGCCGTCCGGCGTTGCGCATGCCTTCCCGGCTATCGTCGCCGAAGGCTCGGGGGACGTCCGGATCGCCTGGATGGACGCGCGCAACGCCGACGGCGACTTGTGGAACGTCTACTACCGATCGAGTACCGACGGCGGCGAGACGTGGTCAGCCGAGGCGGATATCTCCACCTTCGTGCCCGGGTTCGAATACATCCAAGCCGACGGTTTCGAGTTCCCGTTCGGCGACTACTACGAGCTGGCCATCGACGACCGTGGACAGACCCAGGCGATCTTCGGCGAGGGCATCAGCTACGACACGCCTGGCTCGATCTGGTACGCCCGCGGCGAGTGACGGGGGCCAGTGGTCCCTCAGCGAGGACGATCCCGGGTCAGCGCGAAGTCCATGGCTTGCGGTCAGGCTCGGGCCGCTGCCCGCGACCGGTCTTTGAGGATCTGGCCGGCCGCCAGCTTGCCTGGCGCACCCATCACGCAACCGCCCGGATGGGTCCCGGAACCGCACTGGTAGTAACCACCGATCGGCGTCCGGTATTGCGACCAGCCGGGGGCGGGGCGGAAGAAGTACATCTGGGGAGCCAGGAACTCGCCGGCGAAGATGTTGCCCTCGGAGAGACCCACGGTCCGCTCGATGTCGAGCGGGGTGCGCACCTCACGCTGGAGGACCAGGTCGCCGAAGCCAGGGAAGAAAGACTCCAGGGTGGCCTGGACGGTATCGCCCAGGTTCTCCTTCTCCGTGTCCCAGTCGCTCTCGCGCAGGTGGTATGGAGCGTACTGGATGAAGCAGCTCATGACCGCCTTGCCCGGTGGTGCCATGTCCGGGTCGACCTCCGACTGGATGGCGGTGTCGATGTACGGTCGCTTCGAGTACCAGCCGTACTTGGCGTCGTCGAAGGCTCGCTCGAGGTACTCCATCGAGGGTCCGATGTTCGTGAAGCCGCGGTACTGATCGGTCCGATCGCCGAGCGCCGGGTACCGCGGTGGCGCATCGAGCGCGAAGTTGACCTTGGCCGAGGTGCCCTGGAACCGGAACCGACGGATGTTGTCGACGAGCTCCGTGGGTAGCTCGCGAGGCTCGACCAGCTCCATGAAGGTGCGCCGCGGATCGAGCGCGGAGACGACGATGGGCGCCAGGTACTCGGTGCCGTCGACGAGTGCCACGCCGGTTGCCCGTCCGTCCCGCGTGATGACCCGATCGACGGCAGAGTCGAGCCTGATCTCGGCGCCCAGGGCCTGGGCGGCGCGCGACAGGACCTGCGTGAAGCCGCCGTTGCCGCGCTTGTGGAACGACCAGGCGCCCATCTCGCCGTCGTGCTCACCGAGGATGTGGTAGAGCAGGACGAGGCCGGAGCCCTGGGAGTAGGGCCCGACCTTGGTGCCGATGATGCTCGAGGAGGCGAGGTAGCCCTTGAGGATGTCGGACTCGAAGTAGTCGTCCAGGAAGTCGGCCGCCGAGCCGGTCAGCAGCCGGACCGCGTCGTGGAGGACCTTGCGGTCCATCTTCCGGAAGCGCTGCCCGAGCGCGGCCAGGGCGACCAACTCCTCCGGATCGTCGCTGAAGATGTCGGGCGGCACCTGGTCGAGAAGCGGCTTGATGGCCCGCAGGACCTGGTTGACGTCGTGGTTGAACGCGTCGTAAGCGTCAGCATCGTGCGGGCTGTGGCGGGCGATCTCCTTGAGATTCTCGCCGTGATCCTGACCCAGCAAGAGGTAGTCGCCGTCCTCCTTGGGGCAGAAGGTCGTGGGCATCAGGATGGGCATGAAGCCGTACTTCGTGAGCTCGAGGTCCTGGATGATGTCCGGGCGCAGGAGGCTCAAGGCGTACGAGAAGGTGGTGAACCAGAAGCCGGGCCGCAGCTCCTCGGTGATGGCCGCGCCGCCGACGAACGGGCGTCGCTCGAGGATCAGCGTCCGGAGGCCGGCTCGGGCCAGATAGGCGCCGTTCGTCAGGCCGTTGTGGCCGCCCCCGATGACGATCGCGTCGTACGTCCGGTCGGCCTTCGTGGTGGCCTTCGTCTTGGGCATTCAGGCCGTCCTTCGTTCGGGGTTGAAGAGTGGCAGCCGCGCCACGTGCGCGTCGAAGTACTCGTAGCGGTGGTTGACGGCCCGCTCGAGTTTGACCCGCGAGCCCGGCGTGGCGAGGTCAAGGGGCACTCGCGCCAGCGCGATGTGGCGCTGGAGCATGGGCGAATACATCTGGCTCGTGGCGTAGCCGAGCTGATTGAGGTCATCGTCGTAGATGTAGTACTCGTCCTGGATGGGCGTGTGGTCCTTGGGCGGGATGAGACCCGCGTCGTCATAGATGCGGTCGTAGTCGCGCCAATCCACGACCAGGCCCGTGAGCTTCCAGCGCGATGTCTTGTCGGCCAGCTCGCGGCGAATGGCGTCGCGTCCGATGAACGGCCGGCCGTCGGAGTCCAGGCCACGGAGCATCCAGCCCAGGCCGAGCTCGACCGGCGTCGTTCGCTGGGCGTCCGTCCAGGCGAAGCGGCTCGACTGGAAGTCGACGTCGAGGAGGACCAGCCCGGCCTCGATGCGCGCCATGTAGAGGGCGGTCATGCCGATGGGCACGATGCCGCGTCCGCGGCTGGCCGCCCACACCGCGTCCCAGAGGGCGACGGCATCCTCGCTCCTGACCCAGATCTCGTACCCGAGGTCGCCGGTGTAACCGGTCCTCGAGACGCGCACCGGGACCTTGCCGATCTTGGTCGCCGCGTGCCCGAAGTAGGGCAATCCGGCGACCCCACGAGCGATCGAGGCGAGCAGATCACGAGAGCGCGGACCCTGGACCGCCAGCAGAGCCCAGTCGGCAGACACGTCCTCGATGGCCACGTCGAGGCGCCCGACGAGCCCTTCGAAGTACGCCAGGTTGGGCTCTGCCGCCGTGAGCAGGAACTCGTCGCGAGCGTGGCGGAGGATGACGCCATCCTCGACGACGTAGCCGCGATCGTCGCACCATGCGGTGTACTGCGCGTGGCCCGGCTGGCACATCCGGATGTCGCGGATGAGGACACCGGCCAGGAACCGCTCGGCGTCGGGACCGGCGATGCGGTACGTGGAGAGCGGTGATGAGTCGAAGAGGCCGGCACTGTTGCGAATGGCGAAGTACTCGAACTTCTCCGACATCTGGTAGCGCGTGGCTGCCAGGTGGTTCGACCAGTGCTCATAGAGTCCTGTCTCGTTAAGCGCGCCGAGGCGCTCGTGGAAGGGCGTCGTTCGGATCACGCCCGCGCCTCGAGGGCGGCAGCCAGCGTGTCGGCGTCCCAGATCCGGAAGTCGGAGTCGGACCAGCCGGGCATCGTGCGCAGGGCGCGCTGGTACATCTCGTCTTGACGCCGGCGGACGAGAGGAGCAAAGGGCTTGACCGTCATGCCGGGCTCCAAGCGGGCGACGAGAGCTGGCTGGACACGAAAATCGTGGGAATCGCCGCGGATCGTTGCGAATCGTGCGGCGATCTTGCCCGGATTGTACCCAACCCGCAGGCCTCTTCGGGTTCCCGGAGGCTGCGTGACGGGTCAGCGCTGACGGGTCTCCAACCCAGGGCAGAACGGGCTCGAGCGCGGTCTCGCCGGCCTCGTCGTCGGTATCGTCTTCGCCCTCTGGCTCATCAGCCTGGCGACGAGCCTGCTGGGTCGCGTGACCCCCTGACCGATCCGGTCGGCGACGGACGCACCTATCATCGGGCGGTGACGCACGACGATCGATCGCTCCGACGCAGCCGCACGCCCGGAGCGACCGAGCGCTCAGGGGCGGACGGCCCTCCGGTCGCGACCTTCCTCGAGGCGCTCCGGGACGCACTCCCGGCGCTGCCGCTGCTGACCGAACGGGACGAGACGGCCGCCTTCCGCTACGACGAGACCGAGTACACCTACCCGGGCTGGCCGCTGGCGGTGGCCATGCCCGCTTCGACCGCCGAGGTGGCGACCATCGTCAGGCTCGCCGCGGCCCACGGCGTGCCGGTCGTGCCGCGTGGCGCCGGCAGCGGGCTGTCTGGCGGTGCGACCGCCATCGATGGCGCGCTGACGCTGGTGACCACCAAACTGGACAAGATCCTGGAGATCGATGCGGCGAACCTGGTCGCCGTCGTCCAGCCGGGTGTCATCAACGCGGACCTCGGGCGTGCTGCGGCCGAACGCGGCCTCTTCTATGCGCCGGACCCAGCCAGCTTCGAGATCTGCACCATCGGTGGCAACCTGGCCGAGAACTCGGGCGGCCTGCGATGCGTGAAGTACGGCGTCACGCGAGATGCCGTCCTGGGCCTCGAAGTGGTGCTCGCCGACGGCAGCGTCATCCGAACCGGTGGTCGGTCGATCAAGGACGTCGCCGGGTACGACCTGACGCATCTCTTCGTCGGCTCCGAGGGCACGCTCGGCATCATCACCGAGGCGACCCTTCGCCTGCGCCCCCGGCCGGCCGAGAAGCTGACCGTGCTGGCCTTCTTCCCGTCGGTCACCGCCGCCGGCGACGCGGTCGCGCGTATCACTGAGGCCGGGGTCGTGCCCGTGACCCTCGAGCTGATGGACCGCTTCACCATCCGGGCCGTCGACGACGCCGCGAACCTGGGCCTCGACCGAGAGGCGGGCGCCATGCTGATGATCGAGTCAGATGCGGGTGGAGCGGCAGCGGAGGATGAGCTCGATCGGGCCGAGCGAGCCTGCACCGCGGCTGGCGCCTCCAGCCTGGTTCGTGCCAAGGACGCGACCGAGGCCGACTGGCTGCGCCAGGCACGGCGGGCTGCCCACAACTCGCTCGAGCGTGCCGGTGTGGCGCGCATGGACGACGTCGGCGTGCCGCGCTCGCGCATCCCGGAGATGCTCACGGCCATCGAGCGCATCAGCGCCGCGCACGGGCTCCCGGTCGGTGTCTTCGGGCATGCCGGCGATGGAAACCTGCACCCGACGTTCGTCGTCGACCGCGACGACCCCACGGCGGAGGCACGCATCAACAGCGCCCGGGGAGCGATCTACGAGGCTGCCATCGCGCTGGGCGGCACGATCACCGGCGAACACGGCACCGGTACCGCCAAGCGCGCCTACCTCGAGGCCCAGCTAGGCCCGCGCGCGGTGGAGGTCATGCGCGCGCTCAAGAACGCTCTGGACCCGCAGGGGATCCTCAATCCGGGAAAGGTACTCTGATGGCGACTGCAGGGCGCCCGATCACCGCCCTCGCCTTCTGCCTGGTGCTCGGCGCTTGCACCTCGAACGTGGCCACGGCACCAGCTTCGCCGTCGGAGGCGCCGACCACGACCGTCGACGCAAGCCGACTCCCGACACCCGAACTGACGGAGGCTCCGACTGCGCCGGTGCCATCGCCTGGGTCGGGCGCGCCATTCGGGCTGGTGATCAGAGCGATCTCGTGCAACGACGTCTGCGGCCCGCAGCCGGGCACCACGGTCCTATCGGACGGCCGGGTCATCTGGAGATCCGAGGGACCCACCGGTGGAATCATGGTCGAACGTCAGCTGACGCCAGCGGGGCTCGAGCTCATACGCCAGGCGATCGACGCCACCGGCCTGCTCGAAGCGAGCGGCTCGTACAGCCCGACAGTCAGGCCGGGGAAGGACCCGCCCGGACACGGCATCACGAGCCACGCCTTCAAGGTCGCACGTGACGACGGCCTCGTCGTCGTCAACTCCGATGACCCGGGGGCATTCGAGGCCGACAACCAGGTGCTGGGTGACGTCTGGGACATCCCACAGGAGACCTATGCGCTCGCCGATCTGGCCACGAAGCTGTCGGACGTGGAGGCCTGGCTGCCGGCCGATGCCTGGGCAGATCCGCAGCGACCGCACCAGGCCGACGCGTACCTCCTCATCGTGACCGCGGAGCGCGCAGGGGATCTGCCCCCGTTCGCGGACATCGACGTGGTGCGTTGGCCCTTCCCCGCGACCATCGACAGGATCGGGTTGCCGTACGCACAGCAGGGCGCGGTCGTCGAGAACAGCCGCTGCCTGCCCATCACGCGCGAACTCGCGACCATCATGGCCGCCGCCGAGCGTGTCGTCGGTTATGAGCGCACGATCGACGAGCCATACGTCGACTTCTCCTACGCCTGGGCGCGCGGCCCCGGATCGATCAACGTCGGGCTACGGATGCTGTTACCCGATCAGCCGGTCACGTGTCTTGAGGGCGGCGCCTGGTAGATCGGTTGCCGGCGCTCCGCCAGTCCAGCGCGACCGTGCCACGTAAGCTGACGCGAGTGCGGGGCACCGTGCCCTCATGCACCGACACCGAGAGCCGCTCGCCGCATTCCTGGCCGCCATCGCCATCTTCGTCGGCATCGTGGCTCCATCTCTCATGCTCATCCTGGCTGTGACACTCGCCGGTGTGTGCCTGGCGGTGCTCGCGCTGGCCTTCGGCATCCGCGACCAGGCGGATGAGCGGCGCGGCATGCAGAATCGCTACTAGCTAGACCGCCGTCGACCGAGCAGGGGAACCCAGGCGCCCATGCAACTCCACCCTGACGGGACCATCGTCGTCAGCGCGACGGACCTCGTCGGGTTCCTTGAATGCGATCACCTCGCCACGCTGGAGCTCGGCCGTGCTCGCGGTCTCTGGGCGCCACCGCCGCACCGCACGGATCCGACCCTGGACCTGCTCCGCCAGAAGGGCGAGGAACACGAGCGGCGCTTCCTCGAGCGACAGCGGGCGGCGGGTCGCACCATCACCGAGATCGCACGGCCGGATCGAATGCTTGAGGGGCTGACGGAGTCCGCGGAGCGAACCCTCGAGGCCATGCGCCGTGGCGACGACGTCATCTTCCAGGCCACGCTCTTCGACGGGCGGTGGCTCGGCTATGCGGACTTCCTGTTGCGCGTCGGAGGCATGTCGTCGTTCGGCTCTTGGAGCTACGAAGTCGCGGATACGAAGCTCTCGCGCGCCGTCAAGGGTGGCGCCGTGCTCCAGGTCTGCGTCTACTCGGACCTGCTGGCCCAGGTCCAGGGCGTGGCGCCATTGGAGGTCCATGTCGTGACGGGCGACGGCGAGATGCAGACCATGCGGCTCGATGACTACGCCGCGTACTACCGGGCGGTGAAGCAGCGCTTCGAGCGTGACATCTTCGGCGATGCGGGCACGCTCGGGCGAGACCCGGCTTCCGTCGCTACCTACCCGGATCCCGTGGAGCACTGCAGGGTCTGCAGCTGGTACCCCGATTGCGCCGACTGGCGACGGACCGACGACCACCTCTCGATCGTCGCCGGCCTGGCCCGGACGGCGACCGAGCACCTCAACGCCGATGGCATATGGACACGTCGGTCGCTTGCGATCCTGCCACCAGCGCAAGCGGTGCCCGACCTCAACCCCCGCACGCTCACCCGTCTTCGTGAACAGGCCGCCATCCAGGTCAGGGGCGAGGACGAGCAGCGCCTGATCTGGGAGCTGATCCCGCCAGACCCCGAGCAGCCTGGCCAGGGACTCGCCCGACTGCCGGAGCCGTCCCGCCTGGACCTCTTCTTCGACATCGAGGCGGACCCGTGGGCTGCCGAGGATGGCACCGGCTTCGGGCTCGAATACCTGCTCGGCGTGGTCGACGTCGTCGATGACGAACCGAACTACACGGCCATCTGGGGCACGGACCGGGATGGGGAGCGGGTCGCCTTCGAACGCTTCATCGACGTCGTGGTCGAGCGCCGCCGCCGAGATCCGGACATGCACGTCTTCCACTACGGCGGGTACGAGTCGGGCGCCGTGAAACGGCTCATGCAACGCCACGCCACCCGCGCCGAGGAGGTCGATCAGCTGCTGCGTGACGAGGTCTTCGTCGATCTCCTGGCCATCGTCCGGCAGGGCCTCCGCGCCTCGGTCGAGTCTTACTCACTCAAGCGCATCGAGAAGTTCTATATGTCCGAGCGGACGGGACCGGTCACCGAGGCCGGATTCAGCGTCGTCGAGTTCGAGGCCTGGCTGGCTGACGGGCAGCAACGCCATCTCGACGACCTCGCCGCCTACAACAAGGACGACTGCGTTTCCACCTTGCTGTTGCGGGACTGGCTCGAGGGCCTCAGGCGGATCGCGATCGACGAACGAGGCTGGGCGATGCCTCGACCGACGCCGCCTGCGACGTCTCCCAACGAACGACTGCTGGAGAGCCTCGAGGAGACGCGGCGGCGAGAAGACGCACTGCGTGCCGGGATCTCGGCCGACCCGGCGCGACGGACGCCGGACGAGCAGGGTCGCTGGCTGCTCTCGCGCCTCATCGACTGGCACCGTCGCGAGGATCGGCCACAATGGTGGAACTGGTACCGACTTCGCGACATGGCCGTCGAGGACCTGGTCGACGAGCGGGAGTCGGTGTCGGGCCTGGAGTTCGTAGCCGACCTCGGGGTTCGAGCCCGAAGCACCGTGCGGCGCTACCGATTCCCGCCGCAGGAGACCAAGCTGCACGCGGGCGACGAACCCTTCGACCCCGACGACGGCGAGAAGGGGGCCGGGGCCGGCGAGATCGCGGCCATCGATCTGGCCGCCGGCACGCTCGACCTCGTGCGCGGACCGAAGCGCCTGGACCGCCACCCGGTCCGGCTCATCCCGGCCAGACCATTCGCGAACGATGCGCAGCGCAGGGCGCTCGGGCTGCTGGCCGAGCTGGTCATCGAGCAGGGCATCGACGTCGATGGTCCGTTGCGGGCGGGGCGAGATCTCCTGCTGCGTCGACCTCCGCGGCTGACCTCCGGCTACAGCGTCGGACCGCTCGATCGGGCCGGCGAATCCGGGCTGGACACGGCTCTTCGGTTGGGCCTCGAGGTCGATCGCGGCGTGCTCGGCATCCAGGGTCCGCCGGGGACCGGCAAGACCTGGACGGGGGCACGGATGGCGTTGGCCCTGGTCGCCACAGGCAGGCGGATCGGCGTCACTTCGCAAGCCCACAAAGCGATCACGAACATGCTGATCGCCATCGACGACGCCGCGCGAGCGAGCGGCCAGGCGTATCGAGCCGTCCAGAAGTGCGACCCGGGCGACGATGCCGCCGAGCTCGACGCCGTGACGACGACGAGCGATGCCGCGAGTGTCGGACCGGCCATGCACGCCGGTCGGTACGACATCGCGGCTGGTACTCCCTGGCTCTTCGCACGCACCGAGATGGTCGATGCGGTCGACGTCCTCTTCGTCGATGAAGCCGGCCAGATGGCATTGGCCAACGTGCTCGCGGTGAGCGCGGCCACGAAGTCGATCGTCCTGCTCGGCGACCCCAACCAGCTGCCGCAGGTGACCCAAGGCGTCCACCCCGAGGGTGCCGACGCGTCGGCGCTCGGCCATCTGATCGGCGATGCGGTGACCGTCCCACGAGAGCTCGGGCTGCTGCTGGACACGACGTACCGGATGCATCCCGCGGTCAATGACTACATCTCGAAGACCTTCTATGCCGGGCGGGTTCGGACAGCCCCATCGACGCTGGGCCAATCGGTCGAGGCGGGCCAGCCGGGCGGCGTCGGCATCCGCTGGCGCCCGATCGAGCACGCTGGGAACGACTCGAGTTCGACCCAGGAGGCACAGGCGGTGGTCGACGCTCTGGCGGCGCTGGTCGGCCGCGAGTGGACGGACGAGCACGGCCACCGGCGGCTGATCACGACCGATGACATCGTCGTCGTCGCTCCTTACAACCTCCAGGTCGCGGCCATCGAGGCCGCGGCTAGGGCCCGCGGCATCACGCCGTGGGTCGGCACCGTCGACAAGTTCCAGGGCCAGGAAGGTGCGGTTGCCATCTACTCCATGACCAGCTCGTCCGCGGAGGACGCGCCGCGCGGCATGGACTTCCTGTACGAGCGCAATAGGCTCAACGTGGCCATCTCTCGCGCGCGCGCTCTGGCCATCCTGGTCGCCAGCCCAGAGCTCCTCCGGGTCCACTGCCGGACGCCTGAGCAGATGACCAAGGCCAACGCGCTCTGCGCCTACCTGGAGATGGCGGACGCGGCTGGCGACTGAGACGCCCCAGCTCGAATCCGTGACGACTAAGCTGGCACGGCTCGCGGTCAGGATGCCTGACATGAACACCGCCACAAACGTCGTCCAGCTCCCGCCCAATGTCACCAGCCATGGCATCGGTGGCGTGCGCATCGATGGCGATGCGTTCGTCATCGAGCACCTCACGATCCACGATCCGACGCTCGCCGCATTCGTTGCGGAGCGACCGGCGGACGATCGGCCGACCCTCATCGAGCGCGCGCTGCGCATCGGATTGACCGCTCTCCAGGACGCTGGCGTGAGCGTCAACGTCGACGTCGTGCGGCGCGAGTTCGAGTCGCTCCTGGCGCAGACGCATGTCGTCAACGAGCGTGCCGCGCGGACCTTGGAGGAGACGCTCCGACAGAACTTCGCCGATGGCGATGGTCGCCTGCCGCGCACGTTGGAGCGATTCCTCGGCGACCGCGGTGCCCTCCAGGGCTACGTCAACGAGCTCTTCGACCCGGCCAAGCGCGACAGCGCCATTGGCCGGATGCAGGAGCTGCTCGGTCGCTACTTCGACGGCGACGCGTCGCGGCTGGCAACGCTCCTTGACCCGACTCGGATGAATTCGCCGCTGCACCAGTTCCGAACGGAGATCGCCGAGGGGTTCGCCCGGCTCAACGATCGTCTCACAGCCATGGAGGCGGCCGCCTCCGCTCGCGGCGCGGAACGTGCCAAGTCGACGGCCAAGGGCGCCGACTTCGAGGACCTGCTCGAGGTCGAGCTTGGGCGCATCGCCCGGGGTGCGGGCGACCTCGTCGACCGGACCGGCCTCGAGACCGGGACGGGCGTGCGCTCGAAGAAGGGCGACTTCGTCATCACCCTTGACCCGGTCGTGAGCAACGGCTCGGAGCTGCGGATCGTGGTCGAGGCCAAGGATCGCGCGCTCTCCATGCGTGCCGCCCGCGACGAGCTACGCGAGGCGCGTGACAACCGAGGCGCGGCCGTCGGCCTGATGGTCTTCACGCCCGCCCATGCGGCGGCCAGCATCGATCCCTTCACCATCGTCGGCGAAGACGTCTATTGCGTCATCGACCCTGCGAACCCCGATAAGGCCGTCCTCGAAGCCGCCGTTCGCCTCGCCCGACTGCTCGCTCTGGCCAGCCTGCGAGAGCGGGAGGTCGAGATCGATGCAGCTGCCGTGGCGGCAGCGCTGCGAGGCATCCGGGAGGTTATGGAGTCGACGCGTGCCTTGAAAGCGCGGCTGACCTCCATCAGCACCGCCACCAAGGACGTCTGGACGGGCCTCGATGCCCTCCAGGCGAACGTGCTCCAAAAGGTCTCCATCGCCGAGCAGGAGCTCAGCGTCGCACGCTGATGCTGCCGTAGACTCGCCGGCGATGGCAGCCGGCGATCCCACGGGAACCCTGCCTACGCCAGCTCATTGAGCGCATGGCCGAGTGGGTCGGTGCTCCGCGTCTGATCCCGATCAGCCGCGCCCGCCTTGACGGCTGCCTGTACCACGGTCCAGCCTCGCTCGACTTCGCGCGCGCGCTCGCCGCGAGCGGGGCGACGGTCACAGTCCCGACCACGCTGCGTGAGCATCCTCGACCTCGTCCATCCGGAACGTTTCCGCAGGCGCCCGGAGGTCGCCACCGCGGGTCGCGAGATGATGCGGCTCTACGTCGAGATGGGCTGTCTGGAGACGTGGCCCTGCGCACCGTATCAGCTCGTCGACCGCCCCGGCTTCGGCGAGCAGATCGCATGGGCAGAGTGCGAGCGGCTGACCGACCGCCACCCGAGCGTCAGCCGGCGGCCTTGGCCTGGGCGACGATACCGTCGAACTCGTCCATAGTGAAGGCGCGCATCGTGACCGTCCGGGCGAAGCCCCTGGCGGCATTGACCAGCAAGCCTGCCGTGACCGCCTCGTCGCTGGGTGCCTCGATGATGCTGACGAAGTCGTACTTTCCGAGCGTCCAGTAGTTGGCCACGACCCGGCCACCCATGGCCGCCGCGGCTTCCGCGCTGGCTTTGGCGCGCTTGGGCGCGTCGGCGTAGGCCTTCACGCCATCCGCGGTCCAGTTGCCAAGAACGACGAACGTGGCCATCTCGGGCCTCCTGTGGCAAGCGGAGCGATCCGGCGGATCCCACGTCGCGTGGCCCGCCGCGCTCCGGA
>JBEVDC010000240.1:0-10407 GCA_040514195.1 Candidatus Limnocylindrales bacterium
CGCTCCGGACCGCTCGCAGGCGGCTCGCCGGGCACGCGGTAGTTGAGGCCGACGGTGTAGATGGCGCCTGGCTGAGGCACCTGGAGCCGCATCGGATCAGGCCGTCGTCGCGGCGTCGGCGAGGAGCGGCGCAACGGCCTCGCGCATGATGCTGGCCATGCCCGAGACGCCGGTCCAGCGCTCGAAGGCGATCGCGGCCTGGGCGATGAGCATCTCGGAGCCGTTCGCGGCGTGTAGCCCGCGGGCCCGGGCGGCGGCGAGGAGCGGCGTCTCGGCCGGGACGTAAACGCAGTCGAAGACGATCGCCTCGTCACGCAGGCCGTCGACCGGAAACGGCAGCCCCGGATCGATCATCCCGACGCTCGTCGCGTTCACGACGAGGTCGGCCCTCCAGAGGGCGGAGTGGAACCCGGACTCGTCGAGCCCGCACGCGGTCATGTCGGCCCGAGTGTCGCGGGCGTTGCGCTCGACGAGCGCCCGGGCTGCTTCCGGGGTGCGGTTCGCGATGGTCATCCGGCCAACGCCCAGGCACGCGTGAACGATCGCCCGGGCGACGCCCCCGGCCCCGACGACCACGACCTCCATCGCATCGTCGAGCGGCCGGCCCATCGCGAGCTCGACGCCCGCACGGAAGCCAGGGGCGTCGCTGTTGAAGCCGACGAGCCGCCCGTCGGGCATCCGGATGACGTTGTTCACCGCGCCGATCGCACGAGCGTCGGGCTCCACGTCGTCGACGAGTGCCGCGACGAGCGGCTTGTACGGCGCGGTCACGCCGAGGCCGAAGAACTCCGGGCCACGCGCCGCCGCGACCGCGTCGGGCACGTCCGCTTCGTCGATCTCCGCCAGCACGTACTCCCCGTCGATGCCCGCCGCCGCGAAGGCCGCGTTGTGCATGACGACGGAGTGCCGGCGCCGAAGCGGCTTGCCGAGGAGGTCGACCCGGCGGGTCACGCGACGGCGACCGAGGTCCGGTTCGGGCGACGGACCGGCCCGGCGGTCGTCGGGAATGTGACGTTCGGGATGATCTCGGTCACCCAGCCGTGGAGCTGCCGGGGATCGGGCGTCATCGTGTGGAGGATGAACTGCTCGACGCCGGCGTCGATCCGCGCCTGGAGCGATGCGACGATCTCGTCCGGCGTCCCGAACAGGTAGACCGATTCGAGGTACTGCGGTCCGCGTTCGCCGCTCATGACCTTCAGGAACGCTCGGTGCTGCTCCTCGCGCGCCTTCGCCGGATCGTTCGTGACGACGAGGTGCAGGAAGTTCTCGTGCGCGACGGAGATCTCGCTCGGGTCCGCGCCATTCTCCCGGAAGTACGCCTGGAGCTCGGCCCAGTCGCGGGCGATGTCCGGCGGCGGGCACGTCGGGCGCGGGATCCAGCCGTCCGCTCGCAGGGTCCGGGCTTTGACCGACGTGACGAACTTCGGGAGGTCGGGCGACTTGGGGTCCGCCAGCTGCGAGCCGCCGCCCACCCAGAGCGCGGGTCGGACGGCGGTCCGCGGTTCGATGAACACGTCGTCAACCGAGTAGTAGCGGCCGTGGTAGCTGACATGCTCGCCCTCGAGGAGCGGCAGCATGATGTCGAGCATCTCGTCGGTGCGCTGCCCGCGCTCCGACTTGTGGACGCCGACCGCCTCATATTCGGCGTCGTTCCAGCCGACGCCGGCACCGAGGATCATGCGGTTGGCCGACAGGAACTGGAGCGTCGCGAGCTCCTTGGCCAGGAGGACCGGGTTGCGCAGCGGCATGATCAGGATCGACGTCCCGAGCCGGACCCGTTCGGTCACGCCGGCAGCCACGCCGAGCGCCGTCAGGGGCTCGAGCCAGTTCACCGAGTAGAACCGCTTCCCGACGAGCAGGTGGTCGGTGATGAACAGCGAGTCGAACCCGAGCTCCTCGACCTCCCGGGCGAATGCCTTGATCCCGCGCGCCCGGTCGGCGCCGTCGCCCTCCCAGACGTAGGAGGGCAGGAAGACCCCGAACCGGCCGACCTCACTCATTTGCTCGCGCCTTCACTGCTGCTCGCGGCGTCATCGGCATCATCGCCCCCGGTACTCCGGATCACGCTTGGCGAAGAAGGCCTCTGCGCCCTCGAGCATGTCCTCGCTGTCGAAGATGCGTTCCGACGCGTCCAGCTCGGCAGCCAGGCCGGCGTCGAGGTCGAGGTCCAGGGCGGCATCGATCAGCCGCTTGGCCTCGCGCACGGCGAGCGGGCCGCGACCGGCGATCTCGTCGGCCATCACCCCTGCCGCCTGCCGTGCCTCACCGGCCGGCACGACCTGGTTGACGAGGCCGATCCGCTCCGCCTCGTCGGCCGTGATGATCCGGCCGGTCAGGATCAACTCCTTGGCGCGCGCTGGCCCGACGATACGCGGCAGGCGCTGCGTGCCGCCGCTCCCCGGCAGCACGCCCAAACGCACCTCGGGCAACCCCAGGCGGGCGCGGGCCGAAGCGATGCGCAGGTCGCAGCACAGGGCGAGCTCGAGTCCGCCGCCCAGCGCATCGCCCTCGATGGCGGCGATGGTCGGCATGGGCAGCTCCGCGAGCTGGCGATAGACGAGCTTCTCGAGCAGCAGCTTGCCCTCAGCCACGCGGCCGCGGAGCGCCTCGAATTCCCCGATGTGGGAGCCCGCGGAGAAGGCACGCTCTCCCCGCCCGCTGACGACCACGACCCGGACCTCGCCCGCAGCGGCAAGCCTGGTCAGCGCCCCCTGGAGCTGCTCGGTGAGCTCGCTGGTGACGAGGTTGAGCGGCGGGTTGACCAGCTCGAGATGGGCGACTCGGCCAAGCTCGAGGCCGATGAGCGCGGTCACGCGCTCATCCTCGTTGCGGCCGCGAAGTCCGCCGCCAGCCCCATGGGCCCGGTCGAGTAGATGCGACGGTCCATCGTCGTGAGCTTGTCTGCGACACGCGGCCGGAAGCCCATCTGACCGAGCACCTCGCGCTCGACGTCGATGCCCGGCGCGACCTCGGTCAGCAAGAGGCCGTCGTCGGCCAGGGCGAAGACCGCCCGCTCCGTGATGTAACGGACGTGCTGGCCGCGCTCGCGGGCGAGCCGGCCATTGAACGTCACCTGGCGCACGGCCGGCACGAACTTCTGGAGGCCGCCCTCGCGAACGACCTTCACGCCATCGGAGATGTCGAGCTCGAGGCCCTGCGCCGTGAGCGTGCCCACGAAGTTGATCTTGCCGGTCCGGGCGCTGATGTTCGGGAAGCCGCCCGGTCCGCGGATACGGCCCTCGAACGCATGGACGTTGACGTTGCCCTCGACGTCGACCTCGGCGAAGGAGAGGCTCGCCACGTCCAGGCCGCCACCGTCGTAGAAGCCGAACATGTCGGGCTGGTCGATCATGGCCTGGTAGTTGAAGCCGGCGCCGCCTTCGTTGCCGGCGACCGGGACACCCCCGAAGATGCCCTGCTCGACGGTCAGCACGAGCTGATCGGTGATGCCTTCCTCCCAGGCGACCCGGCCGATGAGCTGGCTGATCCCGAAGCCGAGGTTGCAGATGGCCCCGCGAGGGAACTCGAGCAGCGAGCGCCGGGCGATGAGCTTGCGTACGTCGAGCGCAAGCGGCGGCTCGTCCGTGACCGGCTTTCGCAGCGCCCCCGCGTAGTAGGGAGAGTCCTCCGTGATGTACGTCTGCCACTGGTCGCCGTCGACGAAGACGTAGTCGACGAGTGCCCCCGGGACCTTCACGTCGCGCAGCGGCAGGCTGCCCCGATCGGCGATCCGACGGACCTGAGCGATGACGATGCCGCCGCTGTTGTGAGCGGCCATGGCCATGGCCAGCATCTCGGCCTGGATCGCCTCCCCCTCCATGGTCAGGTTGCCGTCCTCGTCCGCGGTCGTGCCGCGGATGACTGCCACGTCGATGGGAAAGGCGTGGAAGAGCAGCCACTCTCGGCCGCGCAGGGTGACAAGCTCGACGAGGTCGTCGGTCGTCCTGGCGTTCTGCTTGCCCCCGGTCTGGCGGGGATCGACATAGGTGCCGAGCCCGACCTCGGTCACGAGGCCCGGCCGCCCGGCGGCGATCTCGCGCATGAGCTGCGACAGCACGCCCTGCGGGAACGAGTACGACTCGAGCTCGTTGGACTCGACCAGCGCGCCGAGCCGCGGCTCATTGCCGATATTGCTGCCGATCGTCCGGCGCATCAGACCGGGCAGGCCGAGCTGCGAGAAGCCTCGCTCGGCGAAATCGCCGATGCCGACGACGCGGACCGTGGTCAGGTCGCGCGGCCGGCCCTCGGCCTGGTACACGGCGGCCAGCTCGTCGATGAACCGCTGCGGCACCGCGTGGCCCGCCCCGGAGCCGCCGACGACGATGGTGCTGCCGTCACGAACGAGGCCGATCGCCTCGCGCACGTCGACGACGGTCGTCACGGCATGTAGCCCCCGGCGTTCGGGTTGAGCGTCTGGCCGAGGAACAGGCTCGAGGCATCGGAGAGCAGGAAGATGACGGCGTCGGCGACCTCCTCCGGCCGCCCGAAGCGGCCGAGCGGCATGTCTCGCAGCCGCCGCTGGCCCTCCTCGCTGTCCGCCAGATCCGTCGTCATCTCCGTCATCGTCATGCCCGGCGCGACGGCATTGACACGGATGCCCAGGGGCCCGAACTCCCGCGCCAGCGCCCTGGTCAGGCCGATGAGCCCAGCCTTGGCCGCGCTGTAGGCCGCTGTCTCGGCGACGCCGATCTGCGCCAGTCGGGAGGCGATGTTCACGATGCTGCCACCGCCTCGCTCGATCATCGAGGGCAGCACGGCGCGGCAGGTGTGGAAGGCGGCCGTCAGGTCCGTGCGGATGACCGCTTCCCACTCTTCCGGGTCGATCTCGAGGAAGGGTCCGACCTGCGTGAGGCCGGCGTTGTTGACGAGGCCGTCTACCCGTCCGTGTCGGGCGACGACCCGCTCCACCAGCTGTTGCGCCTGGCGACCGTCGCCGATGTCGGCCGCGAACGACTCCCCGTCGCCTCCGGCGTCCCGGACACGCGCCAGTGTCTGCATCGCCGCGTCGGCTGAGCGATGGTAGTGGACCGCGACGACGGCGCCCTCGGCGGCCGCCTTGACGGCCACTTCGGCGCCGATGCCGCGGCTGCTGCCGGTCACCAGGATGACGCGGCCAGCCAACGCCTCCCCCATCAGAACGGGAATGACGGTGGCTCGTCGCGCACCGTCAGCCACTGCCACTCCGTGAACATGTCGAGGTTCGCCTCGCCGCCGAAGCGGCTGCCGTTGCCGGAGGCACCCATGCCGCCGAACGGGATGATCGCTTCGTCGTTGAGCGTGCCGTCGTTGACGTGGACCATGCCGGCCTTGATCCGCCGGGCGAGCGCGAGCCCGCGCGAGAGCGAACGCGTGTAGACGGCCGCCACGAGCCCGTATTCGCTGGCATTGGCCAGGGCGAGCGCCTCCTCGTCGGTCTCGAAGGTCGTCACCGGAGCGACCGGCCCGAAGATCTCGTCGGTCCAGGCGGGCATATCGCCGGTCACCTCGGCCAGCACCGTCGGACGATAGAAGAGGCCCTCGTGCGTGCCGCCCTCGACCAGCCGGGCGCCGCCGGCGACCGATCCCTGGACGATGCCGTCGACACGAGCGAGCTGCTTCTCGTTGACGATCGGGCCCAACTGGACGTCCTCGCGATATGGATCGCCCAGCCGGAGGCGCTTCGCCTTGGTCGTCAGCGCGTCGACGTAGGCGTCTGCGATGCTCCGATGGACGATGTGCCGCCCGGCAGCGAAGCAGACCTGGCCCTGGAACTGGAACGACGAGAAGGCGCCGGCCGCCGCGGCCGCCTCCAGATCGGCGTCGTCGAGGACGACGAACGCGTTGTTACCGCCCAATTCGAGCGACACCTTCTTGAGCAGACCCCCTGCGAGCTGGCCCACGCGACGACCGGCGACCGTCGAGCCCGTGAACGACACGAGCGAGACGTTGGGGTCGGTCACGATCGCCTCGCCGACGTCGGCACCGCCCACGACGATCTGCAGGAGGCCGGCCGGCAGCCCGGCCTCGGCGAAGACGGCGGCGAACACTGCGCCCCCGACGACCGGCGTCTGCGGGTCGGGCTTGAGGACGACCGCATTGCCGAGCGCCAACGCCGGTCCGACCACGCGCATGCCGAGGACCGTCGGCGAGTTCCACGGCGTGATGGCGCCGACGACACCGATCGGCACGCGGCGAACCATCGAAAGTCGCCCCTTCTGGGCCGTCGGCATGAGCGAGCCGTATGGCTGGGACGGCATCGTCGCCGCGTTGAGGATCTCCTGGTAGGCGAAGTTCTGTTCGTGGTGCATCTTGCTGTGCGAGGCGCCCGTCTCGCGCATCGTCCAGGTGCCGAATTCCTCGCGATGCGCTTCGTAGATGTCCGCCGCCCGCCGCAGGATGCGGGCTCGCTCCTGGTAGCTCGTCTCTGCCCAGGCCGGCTGGGCGGCGGCCGCGGCCGCCGCTGCGCGTCCGACGTCGTCGGTCGTCGACCCAGCGACCGTCACCAGGAGGAGATCGGTCGCCGGCTCGCGATCCTCGATCGGCTCGCCGGAGCCCGGGCGCCAGTCAGTCAGGAACGCCTCGAGCCAGCGTCCTGCGCCGGCCTCGGCGGCTCGCTCAGCCGTGGTGGCGACCATCGTCTCCTCCTTCGTTGGCAACGGCCGGCTCGGCAAAGCGCTCGGCGTATGTCCTGGGCTCGGTTTCCACGATGGCTCGCTTTCCGGTCGCCGGATCGCGCCAGAGCGGACCGCGGGAGATGACCGCGTCGATGAGGCCCTCGTCGATGTACTGCGGGACGAGCCAGGCTTTGACCTGGATCGCCTCCTGGCCGGGGTAGCCGATCAGGTCACGTACCCGTCTGTCGGTGTAGTAGCCGCCGACGATCACCAGCTGGAGCGCCGCGAGATTGGCCGGCTCGTCACGCTCCAGGACCAGTAAGCGCGTCGCGACGTCATCACCAAGCTCGGGACGAAGGGCCGCCATGAGCGGCTGGATCAGGTCCGGTCGAGAGGCGAGGACGAAGCGCATCCGGTCGTTGCCCACGACCTCGGCGGCAGAAGGCATGCCGTGCCCAGCCGGTATCAGTCGATCGGCGACGGCGCCGAGGGTTGCCATGCGCGATGCATCGAGCTGGGCCAGAGCGACATCTGCCTGCGTCACACGGGCACCTGCTGGTTGGATCGTGCTTCCACGATGTGCTCGGCCGCACGCAAGGCGATGGCCACGATGGTCGACGTCGGATTGACACCCGACGAGGTCACGAAGCAACTCCCGTCGACCACGTACAGGTTCGGAACGTCGTGCGTCCGGTTCCAGCGATCGAGGACCGAGGTCGTCGGGTCGTCGCCCATCCGCGCCGTGCCGAGCAGGTGCCAGCCCGAGTAGCGCATCAGCCGGTCGACCTCGACCTTGTAGGCGCCGGCCTCGACCAGCGATTCGGACGCTCGCTCGATGTGAAAGTCGAGCATGCGACGCGCGTTGTCGGCCATCGAATAGTGGACCTCCGGGGCCGGGATCCCCGATGAGTCCGTCACCGTCGACGACAGGGCGACGCGATTGGCCTCATCAGGCAGGTCTTCGGCGAACAGACCCCAGTTCGCCCCGTGACCGAGGTTGGTCCTGACGTGGACGTGGTGGTCGATCCCCCAGACCTGGGTGCCGGCACGGCTGGGCAGGGCGGTGTTGATCGGGCCGCCGGTGGGCGCGAGGCCCCACCGAGCACCTCGGACGAATCCGCGGCGCTCGTCGGTCTCGTAGAACTCCAGGGATTCGATCAGGTCGCCGAACTGTCCTTGCCAGCTCATCAGCGGGTCCTCGAACAGGCCGGCCACGTTGGCGAAGGGGTGCATCATCAACCGCTTGCCGACGAGGCCAGAAGAGTTGGCCAGGCCGTCGGGCTGGCGGTCGTCGGCGGAGAGCAGCAGCAGCCGAGGCGTGCCGATGGCGTTCGCCGCCAGGACCGTGATGGCCGCCGGCTGGAAGTGCTCGCCGTCCTCCTGGTCGACCCAGGTCGCGCCGGTCACCAGGCCTCGCTGGTCGACCTCCATGCGCCGGACCCTGGCGCCGGTGACCAGCTTCGCCCCGAGTCTGATCGCCTCGGGCCAATGGGTGACGTCGGTGGACGCCTTCGCGCCTTCGTTGCAGCCCGACTGGCACGTGCTCCGCTGGACGCATGGTCGGCGGCCGCCATAGGGAACGGAGTTGATGGCATTGAACTCCGGCCACCAGTGCCAACCGAGGCGCGTGTGGGCGCGGGCGATCTTGAGCCCGGCGGAGCCGATCGGCAGCGGCGGCATCGGCGCATCCTCGGTGTCAGGCGGATACGCCGGATCGCCGGGCAGACCGGAGATGCCGAAATCGCGGTCAGTGCGATAGAAGAACGGAAGCAGATCGAAATAGGAGATCGGCCAGTCGTCGGCGACGCCGTCGAGCGAGCGGACCCGGAAGTCCGAGGGCAGTGCCCGCGGCCATGCCCCGGCGAAGATGAGGGTCGAGCCGCCGACGCCGTTGAACATGAGTGGCTCGACGGGCGAGTCGGTGGCCACGATCGGGTAGTCCTCGGCCAGCCCCCGGATGTTCGGGCTGGTCGCCCACTGCCTGCGCGCCTGGAGCTCCCAGTCGAGCCGAACGCCCGGGTAGTCGTCCTTGGCATGCCACTCGCCCTGTTCCAGGCAGACGACCTTGAACCCGGCCTCGACCAAGCGCTTGGCGACGACGGCGCCCGACGCGCCGGCGCCGACGATCAGGACATCCGCAGGTTCGTCGGCCACGATTGACTCCTCCGATGGCGGCCAGGCGGACATGGATCCTGGCTCAACGACGTCGGCGCCGACTCGGTGGCAACCAGCCTATCGCAAACCCTATCGATCGGGACCGCGAACGGTCATGCCGGCGCCTGCTCGAGCAGGCCGACCTCGGCCAGGACGGTCGTCAGGTGGGCGCGCTCCTCGTCTCCGAGCGGCATCAGCGGTCGGCGCACGTGGGCAGCCTCGAGCAGGCCCAGGATGCGCAGGCACTCCTTGAGCCGGACCCGATAGTCTCCGACCGGCGGCGCAAAGACGACGTCCGCCAGGCGCTGCACTCGATGTCCAAGCGCCTTGGCCTCGTCGACGCGCCCCGCACGCCAGGCATCGATCATGTCGACCTGCTCGCGGGTCATGACCGCGCCGAAACCGATCAGCGCCCCGGTCGCGCCGAGCACGAACGATTCGAGGATGAAGTTGTCATTGCCGGTCAGGAGCGTGATCGGTCGCGGCAGCTCGGCGATGAGACGGGCGGTGTCGACGAACCGGCGAGCGTCGAAGGAGGCCTCCTTGATGGCAACGACGCCTTCGACCGAGGCCATGGCTCGCAGTGTCTCGGGCTCGTAGTTCAGCCCGGCCAGCGCGGGCTGCAATTGGAAGAGGATCATGGGCAGGCCGACGTCGGCGATCGCTTCGTGGTAGCGGACCGGGATCCGAACGTCGAGCGGCTCGCTCAGATAGGCGGGGATCGGGAAGACCAGCAGAGCGTCGGCGCCAGCCGCTTTGAAGTCCCTGGCCTGGCGCACCGCGGCGTCGGTCGATGGTCCGGCCAGGCCGGCCACGATGGGCAGGTCGGTCACCTCCCGCACGACCCGCAATACGCGCACCTTCTCATCGTGGGTCAGATGCGGACCCTCGCCGGTGTCGACGTTGATCGCCAGCGCGACCGGCCCCTGGCCGGCGATCCAGCCGATGTAGGCACGCAGCGCGGTCTCGTCGATGTCGCCGTCGGCGTGCATCGGCAAGACGGTCGCCGGGATCAGGCCGTTGAGGTCCAGGGTCATGGCTGCTCCGCGTCGGACAGGGGCCGATGGTTGCGTCCCATCTTAGGGTCCCGGCGACGACACGACCGACTGACGCTCGGCCCCCGTCAGAGGGATGTGCCCGGGACGCGGTCGATGTGCTCCGCCTGGTGCGATGTGGCGACCACGCCGTCACGGCCGAGATAGATGCGAGGCAGCCGGGCTCCGAACGAGCAGAAGACCTCGTTGGGGATCGATCCGCGGATCCGGGCGAGGTCCCTCGGCGTGATGCGCCCCGCGCCCTGCCCGCCCAGCAGGACGAACTGCTCCTCCATCGTCACCTCGCCCGTGTCGGTCAGGTCGGTCACGTCCGCGCAGACCGAGTCCATCGAGACACGCCCGACGAGCGGGACGTGACGGCCTCGAAACAGCGCCGATGCGCCCGGCCAGTACGAGCGCGACCAGCCGTCTGCATAGCCCACAGGCAGCGTGGCGATCCATGACGGACGCTCGGCCGTCCATTCGCCGCCGTAGCCGACGGTGGCGCCTGCCGGCAGCACGTCGAGTCGCACCGGGCGAGCCTTGATGGCCATCGCGGGCCGCAGTTCAGCCGCCAGCGCTTCGTGCGCCAGCGACGGCTCGACCCCGAGGCCGAGCTCGCCGTA
>JBEVDC010000003.1:0-6064 GCA_040514195.1 Candidatus Limnocylindrales bacterium
CGGGCAGTGACGTGGCGCCCGGTGGATCGGCGAGGCGGACCGCCCCGTGAGGCAGCCACGCGCGTTGATCGCGGTCACGACGGTGGCCTTCGTCCTCGGCATCCTGCTGGTCATGCAATTGCGGGCCCAGAACAACGCTGGCGGCCTCGAGCAGCTCAGCGCGGCGGACCTGACCGTGCTCATCGCGAACCTCAACGACCGGAATGGCCTGTTGCGCGCGGAGGTCGGCGAACTGGAGGCCGACCTGCGCGGCCTGGAGGCCAGCGGGGCGAGCGGCGAGGGCAACGTCGACCGACTCCGCTCCGACCTGACCCGTCTGCGCCTGTGGGCGGGCCTGGACGCTATCGAGGGCCGAGGCATCATCGTCGACGTTTCGGGACCGATCACCGCCGATGCCGTCAACGATCTGCTCGACGAGCTGCGCCTGGCCGGCGCCGAGGCGATCGCGATCGGGAACGTCCGGGTCGTGGCCGGAACCACGGTCTCAGGTCCACCGACCGAGCTGATCGTCGAGGATAGCCGGCTCGGGCCCGCCTTCGAGATCACGGCCGTCGGCTCGCCGCCCGCCCTGCAGGCGATCCTCGACCGTGCCGGCGGCATCGTCAGCCGGATCGCGGTCGGCCAGCCCGACGTCTTGGTCGAGGTCACGCCGAGCGAGACGCCTCTGCAGCTGCCGGCCACGCGCCGCGACCTGATCCCAGACGGTGCCACGCCCCGCATCTGACCCCCTCTGGTATCCTGCCGCGTCGTGCAAGACCTCAGCCAGCGTGCGTTGGACACCGCCGTCCAGCGCGGCGCGACGTACGCCGACGTGCGTGTCGTGCGCCGCAGCGAGGAGTCGATCTCCGTCAAGTCAGGCCGCGTCGACGCGGTCGGCTCCGGTGAGACCGAGGGATTCGGTGTCCGGGTCATCGTCGACGGAGCCTGGGGCTTCGCCGCCTCCAGTGTCATGACCGCACCCGAGGCGGACCGGGTGGCCGCCCAGGCCGTGCGCATCGCCCGAGCCTCGGCGACTGCCAGGCGCCGAGCCGTCGTGCTCGACGATCACCAGCGTGCCGAGGGCACCTATCGCACGCCATACGCCGTCGACCCGTTCACCGTCTCGGTCGAGGACAAGGTCGCCCTCCTGCTCGAGGCGGAACGGACGATAGCGAGCACCGAGGGCATCGCCTTCGGTGAGGCGTCGTATTCCGCCCAGCGGGAGTGGAAGTCGTTCGCCGCCTCCGACGGCTCGGCGACCGACCAGGAGTTCACCCACGTGGTGGCCAGCATCGAAGCCAACGCCGTGGACGGCGATGAGCTTCAGCGGCGCTCATATCCCGACTCGGGCCAGGCGGCTGGCTGGGAGTGGGTCGTCGGTCTCGACCTGGCCGGTAACGCGGCGCGCATCGCGCCGGAAGCGGTCGCGCTGCTCAGCGCGCCGCAGTGCCAGCCGGGTCGTCGGACGATCGTGCTCGACCCCTCACAGCTCTACATGCAGGTCCACGAAAGCTGTGGACATCCGAGCGAACTCGACCGGGTCTTCGGCACCGAGGCCTCATACGCCGGCACCAGCTTCCTGACGACCGACAAGCTGGCCGACGGGTTCCGCTATGGCTCCGACCTCGTGACCATCATGGCCGACGCCACATCGCCGGGCGGCATGGGCACCTTCGGCTGGGACGACGAGGGCGTCACGGCGCAACGCGCGCCGCTGGTCCAGGACGGCATCCTCGCCGGCTACCTCTCGTCGCGCGAGACGGCACCGCGCATCGGACGCCAGAGCAGTGGCGCCATGCGTGCCGACGGCTGGGACCGGATCCCGCTCATCCGGATGACCAACATCAACCTCCTGCCGCGCGACGGGATGACGCTGGCCGACATCGTGGCCGACACCGACGACGGGCTCTACCTGGCCTCGAACCGATCCTGGAGCATCGACGACCGCCGTCTCAACTTCCAGTTCGCGACGGAGGTCGGCTACGAGATCAAGGGTGGCAAGCTCGGCGGCCTGATCAAGAACCCCACGTACACGGGTATCACCTACGAATTCTGGCGCTCGTGCGACGCGGTCGCCGACGACTCAAGCTATGTCCTCTTCGGCACCCCGAATTGCGGCAAGGGCGAGCCGGGCCAGGTCGGTCACGTCGGCCACGGGGCCAGCGGCGCCCGCTTCCAGGACGTCCAGGTCGGAGTCGGCAAGTGGTGACCGAGATCCGCACCGAGGCACAGGCGGCCGCCCGAAAGGTCATCGCCTTTGCCACCGCCGCCGGCGCGACGCAGGCCGAAGTCCTCTTCTCCGAAGGCGATTCCGCGCTGACGCGCTTCGCGAACAGCGAGATCCACCAGAACGTCGCACAACACGACGCCCAGGTCAGCCTTCGATTCATCGATGGCCGTCGCGTCGGTTGTGCGGCGACCAACCGGCTGGACGACGAGGCACTGCTGCGCCTGGCGGATCGGGCAGCCCGCATCGCGCGACTCCAGCCCGAGCAGGAGGAGGCCCTCGACCTGCCGGAGCCGGCTCCCATCCGGCCAGTCGCGGGCGCCAGCAGCCAGGCCACACGGGAGGCCTCGCCGGAATCGCGGGCAGCGGCGGCGCGCGAGGTCATCGCCGCAGCCGACGCGATCGGCGTCATGGCCTATGGTTCATTCAATACCTCGGTCGAGCGGGTGGGCGTCCTCAACAGCCGCGGCGTCGACGTCATCGAGGAGCGCACTTCAGCGGAGCTCATCGCCGTGGCCATGGGCGGCGACCGCGAGGCCGGCTACGCCTCGGCGGCGGCCATCGACGTCTCCGACATCGACGCGGCGGCGGTCGGGCGCGAGGCAGCCGCCCGAGCCCGCGACTCGCGGGGCGCGGTGGCCATCGAGCCGGGCGACTACCAGGTCGTCCTCGAGCCCTACGCCGTGGCGGACCTGCTCGAGACCCTCGGCTACGTCGGCTTCTCTGCGCTGGCCGTCCAGGAGGAACGCTCGTTCCACGAGCCCGGCCGGGTGGTCGGCTCCGAGCTGGTCACGATCGTGGACGACGCAGCCGACCCGGCTGGTCTGCCGGCTTCGTTCGACTACGAGGGCGTCGCCAAGGAGCGGGTCGTGCTCATCGAGCGCGGCGTCTGCCGTGATGTCGTCTACGATGCTCAGACCGCGAAACGTGCCGGCCGGCGCTCGACGGGCCACGGCCTGCCCGCTCCCAACACGTTCGGCCCATTCCCGCTGAACATGCAGATGGCGCCAGGCGAAGCCACGCACGAGGAGCTCATCCGGGGCGTCGACCGCGGCCTCATCGTGACAAGGTTCCACTACACGAATCCTGTCCACCCCAAGCTGGCGATCGTGACGGGCATGACGCGCGACGGGCTCTTCCTGGTCGAGCACGGCGAGGTCGTCGGACCGGTCCGCAACCTGCGCTTCACGCAGAGCTACCTCGATGCGCTCGCCGGCGTAGAAGCGGTCGGACGCGATCGGTTCCGGGTCAGCGGCGATTACAGCCCCGTCGTGGTCCCGGCCGTGCGGATCTCGACCTTCACCTTCACGGGCGCCACGGAGCACTGAGCACCTCGTGACCACCCCGCGCCCGGTGCTCGACGTGCGCCTCGGCGACCGGGTCAGCCTCGCCCGGCCGCACCCCTGCGGCTCCCGCGAATGGGACGTGGTCCGGGTCGGGGCCGACATCGGTCTGCGCTGCCGCGGCTGCGGCCGACGGGTGCTCATCGCGCGGCCCGACCTGGAGCGTCGTCTGCGTGGCCCGATCATGCGTGGATCGGCGCCATGAACGAACAGACCCGGCTGCCCTTCGACGACCTCGCGGACGAGCCCGCCAAGGCATCGCCGCAGTCGCCAGGTGCGGACACGCTGGTCCTCGAGCCGGTCGGCGAGGGGTCGCCCGATGCGACGCCACCGGCCGCCGCCGCCGTGCCGGTCGCTGACCCACCGATGATCGAACTGCCCTTCGGTCCCGACGAGGACGTCGTATCGGCGTCGGTCACGCCTCGCGACCGGTCCGAGGCGCCGGCCGATGAGGCATCCCTCGCCGTGGGCGAGGCAGCAGAGGTCGACGAGACGGTCGGCGGCGTCCTGCACAACCGGAAGTTCCTGGCCCTCTGGCTGGCGCAGGTGGCCAGCCAGATCGGCGGCAACATGGTGCTCTTCGGTCTGACCATCATGGTCGCGGACATCGCCGGATCGAGCGCCTCGGTCAGCCTGCTCATCCTGACCTTCCTGGTGCCGGCCGTCGTCTTCTCGGCCCCGGCCGGCGTGATCATCGATCGCATCGACCGGCGATACGTGCTGGTGGCCACGAACGCCGCACGCGGCGCCGTCTTCATCCTGCTCGTCGTCCTGGTCACCAACATCCCAGCCACGGACGCGCGGCTGGCGATCATCTACGTGCTCAACATCGTCGTCTCGACGCTGACGGTGTTCTTCGCGCCGGCCGAGGCATCGATGATCCCCATGCTCGTCGACCGACGCCAGCTGCTGGCGGCCAACAGCCTCTTCACGCTCACGCTGCAGGCCGCGTTCGCCATCGGCTTCGCGCTCCTGGGGCCACTCGCGGTGAGCCTCTCGAGCGTCGTCGCCCTGATCATCTTCGTGGCCATCCTCGACTTCGTGGCCGCCGTCCTGTGCGTCACCCTGCCCGCGGCGCCACCGAACCGCGGCGAGACATCGGGGGGTGCCCTCGGCGAGGCAGAACAGGCCATGGCATCGATGGCCACGGACCTGCGCGAGGGTGTGGCCTACATCCGCGTGAACCGCAGCATCTTCTGGTCGCTCAGCTACCTCGCCATCAGCGCCTCCCTCATCGGCGTCATGGGCGTCCTCGGGCCAGCCTTCGCCCGGGATGTCCTGGGCCTGACCGGTGAGGGGCTGGCCGTGCTCCTGCTGCCCTTGGGCGCCGGCCTCGTCATCGGCATCCTCGTCCTCAACGCCTATGGCCGGCTGCTGCCGCGCCGCCGCGTCATCGAGGGTGGTCTCATCGGGCTCGCGGTCTCTGTCGCCCTGCTCGCGCTCGCCGAGCCCATCTCCAGCTTCCTGAAGGGCACGCCGGGCGGTATCGGCAACCTCGTCTCGCTGCTCGGCATCGTGGTCATGCTCGCCCTCGCGTGTGGCGTCGGCTACGCCTTCGTGGCGGTCCCCGCGCAGACGCAGCTCCAGGAGGAGCTGCCGGAGGAGATCCGCGGGCGCGTCTTCGGCGTGCTCAACATGCTCGTCAACATCGCCAGCTTCCTGCCCATCATCCTGGTCGGCTGGATCGCCGACTCCGTCGGCCCTGACATCGTCCTGCTGGCCTGTGCGGTGCTCGTCCTCGGAGCGGGGATCCGATCCATGGTCGCGGCGCCGCCGCTCGTCCCCGCCACGGCCGTGCCCAGCCATCTCGAACCGAGCGACCCGGTCACGGTCACCGCGTTGCCGCGCCCCAGGCGCGCCGACCCGACCCGGGAGCCGGCCGCTCAGGTCGAGGAGGCTGGTAAGAACCGATGAGCCGCGTCGCGGTCGTCTTCACCGGCGGCACCATCAGCATGCGGCGCGACCCACAAGCCGGGGGCGCCGTGCCTGTCCTCGACGGCGCCAGGATCCTGGAGCTCACGGCCGGCCTCGACGCGATCGCTCGCGTGGACGCTGTCGATTGGGGGCTCATCCCCGCCTCGCATCTGTCATTCGCCCAGTTGCTCGACCTGGCCGCCACGGTTCGCGCGCAGCTGGCACGCGTGGAGGTCGCCGGCGCCGTCGTCGTGCAGGGCACCGACGTCATCGACGAGACGGCCTTCGCCCTCGACCTCTTGGTGCCCGGCTCGAAGCCAGTCGTCGTGACTGGCGCCATGCGCACGGCCGACGACGATGGCTATGACGGGCCGACCAACCTGCGCGACGCCGTCCGTCTGGCCGCGGCGCCCTCGGCCCGCCACCAGGGCGCCATGGTCGTCATGGGTGGGGCCATCCTGGCCGGCGACGACGCCCTCAAGCTCCACACCGACGCCTACGGGGCCTTCGGCTCAGCCAACGACGGGCCTCTCGGCAGCGTCGTCGCCGGCCGGGTCCGACTCGATCGCCGCCGCAGCCGGCGACGCTGGCTGCCCGCGAT
>JBEVDC010000059.1:0-4285 GCA_040514195.1 Candidatus Limnocylindrales bacterium
GGCGAGGCCCCTGCCTAGCGCCGACCGCGTCGCCGGCCGCCGTCGGTCATCACGCGGTCGAGGCCACCACGCCATCGCGACCGTCGATCATGCGCCAGGCGGACGGTACGAGGGATGCAGCTTGACGGCCGCATCAACGTCGGCAGCCGTCATCAGGACGGTCGTCTTGGTGCCCACCGCGCCACTGGCGCTGACGGTCAGGCTCACGGCCGCGGCTTCGGCGTTGCCGGGCAGGTCGAAGATGCCCACGAAGTCGTCTTCGCCGAAAGCCCAGTAGGCGGCCTCGACGGAGCCGCCGACGCTGGCGGCCGCGGCGCGGATGACCTCCAGGCGCTTGGAGCCGCCGTCCTTGATGAGGCCCTGCGCGCCAGCCTGCGTGTACGACGCACGGAGCAGATACTTGGGCATCCCGTCCTCCGATCCTGTTCGTGCCGCGGCCAGGGGCCAGCTGCCAGAGGTCCGCGCGCGAAGGTCCTATCTACTCCCGTCAGGGGTCAGTGTCAACGGGTCGAGTCGAGCTCGTCCGCGGTGCGTTACGATCCATCATCGGCACGATCGCGAGCCAGGTAGGCCTCCGCGATCCGGTCGGCGGTGGCGCGGGCCTCGTACGTGCCGGTGATGGCCAGCAGGAAGGCATCGCGGTCGAGCGCCTGCAACTCGACGTCGGTCAGCGCGGTGACGGTCGCCGTCCGCGGCACGGCTCGCATGAGGGCGATCTCCCCGAAGGCGTCGCCGCGCTCGAGCTGACGCAGCTGACGCCCATCCTGGCTGACGGCCAGCCGGCCCCGCTCGACGACATAGAAACGGTCGCCGACGTCGCCCTGCCGGATGACCTCGCTGCCGCCAGCGTGGAGAACAGGAACGAGCGCGCGGGCGGCTGCCTCCAGCGCCGGCGCGGGCACCGGGGCGAAGAGGGGCAGGGTCCGCAGGAGTCGGATCTCCTGCGTCGGTACGCGAATGCGCCGTTCCGCGCGACCCAGTCTGAACCAGGCGAAGACCGCACCGATGGGCAGGATGGCCGCGGTCACGGCGAACGTCCCCGGGAGCCCGATGCGCGCGACGAGGATGGACGGCAGGATGGAGCCGACGGCGAGCCCGGCCATGGCGAAGCCCTCGACGAGCCCGAAGACGCCGGCCAGCACGTCATCGGGCACGATGCGCTGCAGAAGGGTCCGACCGGCGACATCGACGAGGGCGAGGCTGACGCCACAGACCACCATCAATCCGGCCGCCGCGGTCGCCGATGGAGCGACCGGCGCCGCCAGCAGGCCGAGGCCGAAGATGACAGCACCCAGCGCGAGCCACGGCGAGAGCCGGCCCCGACCGACGAGCACAAGGGTCAGCGCGCCACCGACCACGCCTCCGAGCCCGACGGCGGCCGTCAGGTAGCCGGCGCCGGCGCCACCGATGTCGAGGACCTCGATGGCCAGCAGCACGAGCAGGACGTCGATGGCGCCGATCATGACGTAGCGGGCCCCGAGCATGATGACCAGCAGCCGCTGGTCGGTATCGTGGCTGACCTGGCGGATGCCCTCGAAGAGCGAGGGCTGGGGCGGTCTGGTCGTGGTGGATCGTGGTTCGGGTGAGGCTGGAAGGCCGAGCGTCGGCGTGGGCGTGGGATCGGTCGTGCGGTGGGGTCGGAGCCGGAAGGCCAGGAACGTGGAGAGGCTGACAAGGACGGCGCACACGATGAAGACCTCGCCCGGCTGGCCGGCCACGAGCATCAGCCCGGCCAGGATCGGTCCGATGAGCACGCCGAGCCCGTCGATGATGGTCGAAACGGCGTTGCCGGCCGTGACCTCCTGCGCGGTGTCGGCATATGCGGGCACGAGCGCGGCCTGCAACGGTCGAGCGATGGTCAGGCTGCACGAATAGGCGACCGCCACGAGGTAGACGAGGGCCGCTGGCAAGCCGATGAGCATCGCTGCCCCGACGGCCAGCGTCGTCAGCGCCAGCGCGCCGTACCCGGCCACGAGCAGGCGATCCCGCCGATATCGGTCGCCGAGGCTGTTGACGAGCGGCGCGAAGAAGGCCGCCGGCACCAGCTGGCCGAAGGCCACCAGACCGACCGAGGCCGGCCCGGTCGCGTCGTAGGCGTAGACGAGCAGGGCGACCCACGTCCCGTACTCGAGGACGGAGAACCCCAGATAGGCTAGGGCCATCCGCCGGAGGTCGCGGTTGCGCAGCACCGCGACGAAGGCACGCAGGGACGCACGAAGGCGGCTGGCGGGCATGCCTAAGCATCGCGTATCCGGCCACGGCTGCGCACCTCGTGGCGGTACCCTCTTGGGGTGACGATCCAGAAGGACCACGTCTCGTGGGACGACCTGGCCGAGATGGTCGGGCGCCTGGCCGAACAGGTCGGTGGCGCGTACGACGTGATGCTGGTCGTCACCCGCGGCGGCCTCGTGCCGGGCGGCATGCTGGCTTACCAGCTGGGCATCCGGAACATCCTCGTGGCCGCCGTCGAGTATTACGACGAGCACGGCCGGCCCGGGCCGCACCCCACCTTCCTGCAATTCCCGGCCGACCCGTTGCTGCGCGGCCAGCGCGTCCTCATCGTGGACGAGGTCTGGGACAGTGGCACCACCATCCATGCGGTGACCGAGCGTGTCCGCCAGGCGGGCGGCGAGGCGACGACCGCGGTCCTGCACTACAAGCCCATCAATTCGGTCGTGCCGGGCGAGCCAGACCACCACGTGGTCGAGACCGGGAACTGGGTGGTCTACCCGTTCAAGACGGGCGATTGACCGCCCGGCATCGGACGGCGATTGGTACCATGCGCGGCGAGCGATGAAATCGAGCACGGACCTCTTCACCCGCTCGCCACTCAACCCACTCATCACCGCCGCCGCGCTCCCATACCCCGCCAACAGCGTCTTCAATCCGGGAGCTGCGCAGGTCGACGGCCAGACGGTCCTGCTCCTCCGAGTCGAGGATCGGCGCGGCATCTCGCACCTCACGGTCGCCCGCAGCGCAGACGGCTACACCGGCTGGACCTTTGACCCCGAGCCCAGCCTTCGCTCGGCACCCGAGCGCCACCCGGAGGAGCTCTGGGGCATCGAGGACCCACGCGTCACATGGCTGCCGGATGAAGGCCACTTCGCCATCGCGTATACGGCCTACAGCCGTCGCGGTCCTCTGGTCTCGCTGGCGACCACGACCGACTTCCGGACCTTTCGCCGTCTGGGACCGGTCATGCCCCCGGAGGACAAGGACGCGGCACTCTTCCCGCGCCGCTTCGATGGCCGCTGGCTGCTCGTCCATCGGCCAAGCCCACTCCATGGCAGCGCCAACATCTGGACATCGGCCTCGCCCGACATGCGTCACTGGGGTGATCACCGCCTGCTGCTCGAGGCGCGCGACGGCGCCTGGTGGGATGCATCCAAGATCGGCCTCGGGCCACCGCCCCTCGAGACCCCCGAAGGCTGGCTGATGATGTATCACGGCGTCCACGTCACCGCCGCGGGTGCGCTCTACCGCAGCGGCCTGGCCCTGCTCGACCTGGACGACCCGAGCGTCGTCCTCCATCGCAGCGACGACTGGGTGCTCAGCCCGTCCGAGCCGTACGAGCGCTCCGGAGACGTGGCCGATGTCGTCTTTCCGTGCGGCTGGCTGCACGACCCTGAACGCGACGTGCTGCGCGTCTACTACGGCGCAGCGGACACGTCGATCGCGGTCGCGTCGGCCAGCCTCAGCGACGTGCTGGACTACCTGCGGGCATGCCCCGTTCCGGCTCGCCGGACGCAACTGGATCAGCCGTAGCCAGCGTCAGCCGGCGGTCGCGCATGCGCTCGACTGCCACCAGCCAGGCGAGGGTCGACTCCGCTCCCTGGTTGGGGTTCAGGCCGCCTGATCCGAGGCCGTCATGGCAGGCGCCCTGGTCGGCATCGGCGACCGGCAGGCCGAGATCGTTGGCGCCCGTGAACCAGGCATAAGCGCGCTCGGCCAGGCGTCCGAAGGTCCCGTCGCCGGTGGCGACCTCCGCGGCCAGCGCGGCCTCGAGCATGGAAAGCGCCTCGATCGGCTGCTGGTCCCACTGGGCGGGTCGTCCGCCCCGGGCCCACCAGCCGCGATTGCCGATCGGTCTGAAGTGTCCCGCCGGCGCGGTCTGGGCACGAGCGAGCCACCGTAAGACCTCCGTACCCCGCTCGACCCAGGCAGGGCGCTCGAGCCGCCGACCCGCCACGATCAGGGCACGAGGCAGCACGGCGTTGTCATAGGTCCCCAGGTCGTCCAGCCATGGCCACGTGCCCTCGTCGTCGGGCCGCTCTGCGACGGCGAG
>JBEVDC010000133.1:0-10486 GCA_040514195.1 Candidatus Limnocylindrales bacterium
CTGCTGCCTCCCGTAGGAGTCTGGGCCGTGTCTCAGTCCCAGTCTGGGTGATCGTCCTCTCAGACCACCTACCGATCGTCGCCTTGGTGAGCCATTACCCCACCAACGAGCTAATCGGACGCAGGCCCCTCCCAAAGCGCCTTGCGGCTTTACTCGCACGACCGAACGTGCGACCACATGCGGTATTAGCCACCCTTTCGGGCAGTTATTCCCCACTTCGGGGCAGGTCACCTACGTGTTACTCAGCCGTTCGCCACTAGTGACTCGAGCAAGCCCGAGTCACCCGTTCGACTTGCATGTCTCATGCACGCCGCCAGCGTTAATCCTGAGCCAGGATCAAACTCTCCGACGATAACGATCCGATCTTGCGACCGGCTCGTTGTGGTTCGGGGTTTGCCCGCTCATTACCGGATTTCCTGCCACTCTTCACTTGTTAAGGTGCAGCGTCCGTGCCGAGGACGGCGTCAGGCGCAACGCTCCCATGTTGGGGCATCGAACCGGCACTGTCAAACGGCGCGAGAGGGGCCAGAGGCCGCCGCCCGTGCGTCGGTCCGGAGACGCGGAAGCCGGATGGTAGGCCGCTACTTCGGGGAGTGTCAAACGCGCGGGCGAGCGCGGACGCTCAGATGGGGCTCTCCTGGACGAGGAGGATGAAGGCGGCCCCGGCGACGAAGCTGAGGAGCGCCAGCTCGGCCGTGCCGGCGGCGCCCATGCGATCCGTCAGGACCCAGTACAGGAGCGCCCCGAGGAGCACGGCGATGCCGGCCTTGGCCAGGCGCAGGAGGATCTCGAAGACGAGGTTGCTCATGGCGCCATCCCGCCGTGACTGGGGCGACCTGGTCGCGATCGGCTCGCGTTCGAGCTGCTCACGGCTCGGATGTCTCCATCGCCCGCCGGCCCTGGAGGGCCCGGACGAGAGTCACCTCGTCGGCGTACTCAAGATCGCCGCCGACCGGTATGCCGCGGGCGATGCGGGTCACGGCCCCGACGTGCGGCGTGATGCGCTCGGCGATGTACATAGCCGTGGCTTCGCCTTCGAGCGTTGGGTTGGTGGCCAAGATGACCTCGGTGAACGGCTCGCCAGCTGCCGAACGGCTCTCGACGCGCCCGAACAGCTCACGGATCTTGAGTCGCTCCGGACCGATGCCATCGATCGGCGATATCGCACCCTGGAGGACGTGGTAGAGGCCGCGCACGACCCCGGTCCGCTCCAGCGCCAGGACATCGAGGGGCTCCTCCACGACGGTCAGCCGATCCTGGTCGCGCCGCTCGTCGAGGCAGATGGGGCAGCGTGGTTCCGAGCCGATGTTGAAACAGACCTCGCAGAAGACGACCTCGTCGCGGACGGCGACGAGGGCCCCTGCGAGGGCGCGCGCCTCGGCGTCCGGCGCGCGCAGCAGGTGGAAGGTCAAGCGCTGTGCCGTCTTGGGCCCGATGCCGGGCAATCGGGAGAAGGCATCGATGAGCCGCGCGACCGGCTCGACGAGCTGGCTCAACGGCGTCTCACCCCATGCCCGGCAGCCGCAGTCCGCCGGTCACGGCTGCCATGCGCTGCTCGGCCTCCGCCCGTGCGGCACCAAGGGCGTCGTTGACCGCCGCGATCACGAGGTCCTGGAGCATCTCGACGTCGGCGGGGTCGACGACCTCGGGGTCGATGGCGATCGAGAGCAGCTCCTGCTTCCCGCTGACCGTGGCGCGGACGGCGCCGCCACCCGCGCTGCCGTCGATCGTCAGCTCCTCGAGCTCAGCCTGGATGCGGGCCATCTCGGCCTGCATCTGCTGCGCCATCTTGGCCAGGTTCCCGAAGCCCATGCCGCCCTCCTAGCTGACGTCAGCGACGTCTTTGGCATCGAGGATCTCGCCCTCGAAGATGCGGCGCGCGATCTCGAAGGCATCCACGGCGGCGTGCTGCTCGTCGTCGTCGGGCGCGGCCAGGTTGGTGGCCACGCATCGGACAGCGTAGTCGGCGCCCATGACCTCGCGGACCGCCTCCTCGAGCATCCTCTTCTTGCGCTCGGCGATGTCACGAAGGAAGGCCTGATCCTCGGGAAAGCCCAGGACCACGACACCGTCCGTGACCTCGACCGGCCGGGCCGCCTCGATGAGTGGCCGGTTGGCCGGGTTCTGCGAGACGTGCGCAACGAGGAGCCGCCAGCCACCGCGCAGGCGCTGGAGCGCTTCGTCACCTGTCGGCTTGGAGCCTGCGGCGGGAGCCGCAACGGGGCTGGCGCTGGCGGCGACGGGGTGAGCCGCGCGCGCAGCCACGTCTGGCGCATGTAGGTCGGGGGGCGGGGCGGTCGGGTCGGGTGGGGCCGTACGGCCGGATGGGGCCGTACGGCCGGATGGGCCCACCTCCGGTCGAGCGGAGGCAGCGACGGCACTGGTGACCACCTGGCGTGCTCGACCGGCGGGCGCCGGCCACGACGGGGGCTGGAAGAGGAGGAGCTCGAGCTGGAATCGGAAGCCCCCGGCCGTGGAGCGGTTGGCATCAAGCGCGGCGATCCGGCGCGCCACGTCTGCCAGGGCGGCCGGCGAAAGATCGGGGCCGTCGACGCTACCGCCCAATCGAGCCACCACGATGACCCGGAGGCGGGCGACCAGCTGGTCGCCGAAGGATGGCAAGTCCCGCCCGTCCGCCTCGAGTCGATCGAGGACGGCGATGCCGTCGAGCGGTCGATCGGTCGCCATGGCATCGAGGAAGGCGTCGACCTCTCGTTCGTCGGCCATCCCGAGCAGGTCGCGCACGCCATCGGCGGTGATCGGATCGATGCCCGCGCTGAGGAGCTGGTCGAGCATCGACTCTGCGTCCCGCATGCCGCCCGCTGCCAGGTCCGCGACCAGGGCGACGGCGTCGTCATCGGCCCTCCGACCATCCTCGGCCAGGATGCGACGGAGCTTGCCCCCGATCTGCTCGACGGTCAGCGGTCGAAACGTGAAGCGCTGGAGCCTGGAGACGACCGCTGGCCGGATCTGGGTCGGGTTGGTCGTGCAGAAGATGAAGAGGACATCGTCCGGTGGCTCCTCGAGTGTCTTGAGGAGGACATCCCAGCCCTCCTTGATGCGCTGTACCTCGTCGATGATGAAGACCTTCCGACGCAGGTCGGACGGCGCCGTGTAGACACGCGGCACGAGCTCGCGCATGTCGTCGACCTTGTTGTTCGAGGCAGCGTCCATCTCGACCACGTCGAAGGCACGGCCCTCCCGGATCGAGACGCAGGCCGGACACGCGTCGCAGGGTTCGCCATCCACGACGTTCGGGCAATTGACGGCCTTGGCCAGGATCCGTGCCATCGACGTCTTGCCCGTGCCGCGTGGTCCGACGAACAGGAACCCGTGCGCGAGGCGGTCGAGACGGACAGCATTGCGGAGGGTCTCGACGACCGCCGCCTGGCCCACGATCTGGTCGAAGCGCTGGGCACGCCAGCGCCGATAGAGGGCCAGGTGGCCAGCCGTCGGGGGTGGGGTCGGAGAGGGTGTCGAGGGCACGGCGGCAAGTGTAGACCGCGCGCTGGAGAGGGGTCGCCGCTGCCTCCGAATCGAGGCCGCCTCGGGGCTCAGACGGCGTTCCGGTGGGTTGCCGTGCACCCTCCGTCGACCGAAGACGTTCGCGCACCCTCCAAGGCGATCGGCTCGGACCAGGCCGGTCCGCGGCACCCGGCGATCAGCGCTTAACGCTGCTTCCTTCCGGACCTGACGTGGTTCGCGCGTCGCCGCTGCGCGGGACCCGATCCTCAACGTCGATCGCCCCGGTGGCACTCGCGAGCGCGGGCCTCGGGAGGGGATTCAGCCCTGCTGGAGCGGATTGCAGGTACAGGGCACCGCTAGTTCCCCGCCTAGCACGGCTCGCGGATGATAGCGCGGCTCGGGGAAGGTGGCGGAGAGGGCGGGATTTGAACCCGCGATGGGTTGCCCCATACCGCATTTCCAGTGCGGCGCCCTAGGCCACTAGGCGACCTCTCCGTCGGCGATACCGGCCGCTGCCGGGAGTGGTGGGAGTGGCGGAGAGGGCGGGATTCGAACCCGCGGTGCTTTCGCACACCGCTTTTCGAGAGCGGCACCATCAACCACTCGGACACCTCTCCGCGCGAGAGGATATCAGAGGGTTGCGTCCGGGCCGCCTCAGGCGTGGGCGGCGGAGTCGGTCGTGCGCCTCGGGCTGGTCGGTCGGTCCGAGCGCGCCAGCAGCTCGGCCGCGTCGGCCTCGAGGATGCCTGAGACGACGTTCAGTCGGCGGGCGTGCCCGTTCGCGCCACGAGCGAGTTGCAGCGCCGAGCCGGCGGCACCTGCCTGTGCGTCGGGGACGGCGAATACCACGCCATCGACATCGCTCTCGAGCATGGCGCCGACGCACATCGCGCAGGGCTCCCGCACGACGTAGACCGTCAAGCCGGAGAGGGAGGTCGTGCCGAGCCGCTCAGCAGCCTCGCGGAGCGTGCCGATGACGGCATGCGCCGTCGGGTCGCCGCTAGCGCGCACGCGGTCGCAGGCGCTCGCCACCATGGCGTCGTCGAGGACCGCGACGGCGCCATCGACCCGCTCGCCGGCAGCGGCCGCGGACGACGCCTCGGCCAGAGCGGCGGCCATGTAGAGCTCGTAGTGCATCCCCTGAATCGTACACCGGTGACCGGCCAGGGCTACCATCGTCGGACGTTCCAGCAGTCGTCTTTCCGACAAGGAGGTCCCACCATGACCCGCGCCCGTCGGATCGGCATCCTGACCGGCGGCGGGGACGTCCCCGGCCTGAACAGCGTCATCAAGAGCGTCGTCTATCGCGGGACCGAGATGGGCCACCAGGTCGTCGGCATCCGCCGCGGCTGGGAGGGTCTGACCCACCAGCGGCCTGGAGCCGATCCTGACCCGGCCTACGTCGTGCCGCTCGATCGCGTCTCGACGCGGGCTATCGACCGGACCGGTGGGACGGTCCTGCACACCTCGCGGACGAGCCCGGGGCGGATGCGCGCCGACCGGCTGCCTGCGCACCTCGATGCGCCCCGCGCGGCCACGATGACGGACGATGGCCAGACCTACGACCTGACGCCCATCGTCCTCGAGAACATCGAGCGCCTGGGCCTCGACTACCTGGTGCCCATCGGCGGCGACGACACCCTCTCGTATGCGCAGACGCTGCATGACCACGGCGTGCCGCTCATCGCCATCCCCAAGACCATGGACAACGACGTCCCGGGCACCGAGTACTGCATCGGCTTCTCGACCGCCATCACACGGGCCAAGGAGGCTATCAACCGCCAGCGCACGACGCTCGGTTCGCACGAGCGCATCGGCGTCTTCCGGGTCTTCGGGCGCGACTGTGGCTTCACCGCCCTCTACACGGCCTATGTGACCTCGGCCCGCTGCCTCATCCCGGAGGTGCCGTTCGACCTTACCGGGCTGGCTCGCCTCCTGGTCGAGGATCGGGACAACAACCCGAGCCGCTACGCCTTCATCGTCGCCGCCGAAGGCGCCATCTGGTCCGGCGGCATCGTCCAGGAGCTCGGCGAGGCCGACGCCTTCGGCCATCGACGGAAGGCCAATGTGGCCGAGGTCCTGGCGGCCGAGATCAAGGATCGGACCGGCGTCGAGACCGTCTTCTCCGACCTGACCTACGACCTCCGCTCGGGTGAACCCGACTCGCTCGACCAGATGGTCGCCATCACCTTCGCCAACGTGGCCATGGACCTCATCGCGGAGGGCGCGCGAGGCCGCATGGTCGGCATCCGGGATGGGAAGTACGCGCACTCCTCCCTGCCCGACCCGACGCTCGGGGCGCGGCATGTCGACGTCGAGTCGATGTACAACGAGGAGCGGTTCCGACCGCGCTACGCAGGACTGCTCGGGCACCCGATGCTGCTTGGCGAGCCGATCCCGATGGAAGGGTGACTTGTCCGCACGCGGGACGATCAACGTCGTGATGCATGACACCGGGCCGCCACGCGACGCCTCGTCCGAGACGCCGCTGGAGGTTGGTCCCGCGCATGACCATCAGCCCTCGGTCGACCGCCTGGCGGCGCGAGCGACGACGCACTGCCTCACCGGATGTGCGATCGGCGAAGTCCTTGGGCTCGTCATCGCGACCTGGTTCGGTCTGACAGTCGGGCCGTCCATCGCCCTGGCCATCGTCCTCGCGTTCGTCTTCGGCTACGCCTTGACGATGGTCCCGCTGCTGCGCGCCGGGACGGCACTCAAGGCGGCCCTCGGTCTCGCGCTGGCAGCCGACACGCTCTCGATCCTGGTCATGGAGTTGGTCGACAACGCATTCCTGCTCGTGGTCCCAGGGGCCATGGAGGCCGGCCTGCTCGACGCGCTCTTCTGGGTCACCCTCGCCGACGGGTTCGCCGTCGCCTGGCTCGTGACGTTCCCAGTCAATCGCTGGCTGATCGCGAGGGGTCGCGGGCACGCCCTGGTCCACGAGGCCCACTGACGGCGACCCGGGTCGGGAGCGGTGGTCGGTGTCGGACCGCACCGCTCCCGTGCGAGCGGTCTTGACGTGGAGCGCCACGGCCGGTATCCATGGCGGATCGATTCCTCATCCTGGAAGGAAGCCCACATGCGTCGACGCTCCCCCGCAGCCCTGGCAGCCATGCTGGTCGCCCTTGGCGTCCTGGTCGTGGCCGCGCCGACGGCCGCCCGCAGCCCGCGGAGCGAGCATGACCGGATCGTCGCGCACTGGACGGCCGAGCGGATGAAGGCGGCCGTGCCACGCGACTTCGTACGCGACTCGAGCGGTAGGTTCGTGCCCAAGGCCAAGCCGGGTAGCAGTGGCGCGGTCACGGGCGCCTCATGGACCAAGGGCGGCGCCATCCTGCAGCGTTCGGGCAAGGTCTACTTCGAGATGGGTGGCTCGGGCTGGGTGTGCAGTGGGGCCGTCGCCTCCGACACCAGGACGGACAAGTCGCTGGTCCTGACGGCCGGCCACTGCGCGATCGACGAAACGAACCAGGAGTTCGCGAGCTACTGGTTGTTCGTCCCGAACTACGACGGGGCACCGACATTCAGCTGCACGGCCGCGGTCTATGGCTGCTGGACCGCGCAAGCGCTCGTCGTCCATCGCGGCTTCGCACATGCCGGCGGTTTCAACGACGAAGCGGTCCGGCACGACTTCGCCTTCGCCGTCGTCGGCAACGGCACCGTTCGGTCAGGCGTCTCGAGCCGACTGGAGACGGCGGTCGGCGGTTCCTTCGCCATGACCTACAACCTGTCGGGCAGCCCGGCCACCGTCGTCACGGGCCAGAAGCTGTACGCCTTCGGCTACCCAGCCGCCGGCCGTTACAAGGGCAAGGACCTGACCTACTGCGCGGGCAACATCACCCAGGACAGCTTTACGAGCAATACGACCTGGGGCATGGCCTGCAACATGACCGGCGGCTCGTCGGGCGGCCCATGGCTGGCCGACTTCAGTGAGCAGACCGGCAGCGGCTCGCTCGGCTCGCTCAACTCGTACGGCTACAGCGGGTCGGCGGTCATGTACGGGCCCAAGTTCAACAACGACACCCGGGATGTCTACAACGTCGCCAACAGCGATGGGACGCTGACGAACACGATCGTGCCCTGAGCCGACGGTCTCGGCGGGGCCTGGAGTCCGGAGCCGGCTACCGGAAGACGCTCGCCAGAAGGGCAAGGGCCGGTGGCACGGCCTGGATCAGGGCAGCTCGCCGGAAGCGCCGGCCGGTCGCCAGCAACACGGCGCCGGCGAGGACCATGCAAGCCAGGGCGAACTTCGTGATGCCGACACCAGCGCTCACGGCCCCGCCCGTGGCGAAGTCCGTGAGCACCAGCCCGCCGACCACTCCGAGTGCCAGGAAGAGGTTGTAGAAGCCCTGGTTGATGGCCATCGGCCGGACGACGTCCGCGTCGGCCTGTGAGGCCAGCCCGAACCGCGCCCATGTCCGGGGACGGCTGAAGGCGATGCTCTCGAGGTAGAAGAAGCCGACGTGGAGCAACGCAGCGACGAGAGCGAGGGCCTGGGCGATGGGCGGCATGGCGGTCATCCCTTCGTGGCTGGCGATCGGCGCGGCGATCCAGGCCTCCGATCGGATGGCGCGCCCGGCGGGACTCGAACCCACGACCTTTAGGTCCGCAACCTAACGCTCTATCCACTGAGCTACGGGCGCACGCCAAGCATCGGCACGGATGGCGGAGAGGGAGGGATTCGAACCCTCGGAGCAGGTTGCCCCACTCAACGGTTTAGCAAACCGTCGCACTAGGCCTCTATGCGACCTCTCCGTGCCGACGCGGACGGCATTCTAGCAGGCGTCGTTGACACTCCAAGGAGGCTGGGCTACCGTTCGGCGAGCCATGCAGAGGTTCATCTACTTTCGACGCCCGGCACGCTAGCCCGCGGGTCTGACCCGCCGGGGCGGGTCGTGCCGGGAGAGCAGAGGTCGTGACCTCTGCTCTTTTTGTTTCGCCCGAACTTGCAGCACCGGCAAGGCCGGACCGCTGCACCGATCAGAGCCGAAGGAGCAGGCAGCGTGTTCATCGTCATGTCGGCTCGCGCGACCGAGGCGGAGGTGAACGCCGTCAAGAGCGCGATCCTCGCCGAGGGCTTGCAGCCGCACATGAACCCGGGCACGGAGCGCGTCGTGATCGCGCTGGTGGGTGAGGTCGGGCCACGGCGGCAGGCGCTCATGAGCCGCTTCGAGGCGATGTCCGGCGTCGAGTCGGTGACCCCCATCACGCGGCCGTACAAGCTGACGAGCCGCGAGTTCCACCCGGAGGACACCGTCATCGAGGTCGGCGACGTGCGTATCGGCGACGGCTCGTTGACGGTCATGGCCGGTCCCTGCTCGATCGAGAGCCGCGAGGTCGCCCTCGAGACCGCCGAGGCGGTGGCGGCAGCGGGCGCGCGCGTCCTGCGGGGCGGCGCGTTCAAGCCTCGGACCAGCCCCTATTCGTTCCAGGGACTCGGCGTCGAGGCCCTCCGCTACCTCGCCGAGGCCCGTGAGCTGACCGGGCTGCCGGTCATCACCGAAGTCATGGAACCGTCCCAGGTCGAGGTCGTGACGCGCTACGCCGACATCCTGCAGGTCGGCACGCGGAACATGCAGAACTACTCGCTGCTGACGACGGTGGGGCGGGTCGGCAAGCCGGTCATGCTCAAGCGCGGCTACGGCGCGACTATCGAGGAGTGGCTGATGTCCGCCGAGTACATCGTCAGTTCCGGCAACCCCAACGTCATCCTCTGCGAGCGGGGCATCCGGACCTTCGAGACCTACACGCGCAACACGATGGACCTAGCCGCCGTGCCTCTCCTTCACCACCTGACGCACCTGCCGGTCATCGTCGATCCCTCGCACGCCACGGGCAAGCGCTGGCTCGTGAAGCCGCTGGCCATCGCGGGCGTGGCCATCGGGGCGGACGGGGTCATGGTCGAGGTCCATCCGCGCCCGGACGAGGCGCTGTCCGACGGCGAGCAGTCGCTCGACCTGCAGGGCTTCCGCGACCTGATGGCCGCTCTGGTGCCCGTCCACGAGCAGGCGCGGCCCCTCCACGGCGACCCGATCCTCAGCGGCGCCGCGCTCGGCGTCGACAACGGCGGCCGACATTGAGCGCCGCCGCGCCGAGCAGCCCGACGATGGTCGCGCCGGCCTCACGGCTGCGAGGCCGGCTTCGGGTGCCGGGCGACAAGTCCATCACGCACCGGGCGCTCATGCTCGCGAGCATGGCCGAGGGCGATTCGATGATCAGCGGTGCCTCCGACGGTCTTGATCCGCGGAGCACCGCTCGCTGTCTCGAGGCGCTCGGGATGACCATCGGCCGAACCACTGACGACGCCGGCCTTGCGACCTACCGGGTCCGCTCATCGGGCGTCGGCGGTTGGCGGACACCAGCGACGATCCTCGATTGCGGCAACTCCGGGACGACGCTTCGGATGCTGACCGGCATCCTGGCCGGCACCTCTGTCAGGGCCACGCTCGATGGGGATGACTCGTTGCGCCGTCGGCCGGTAGAGCGCATCGTGGCGCCACTGCGTGCCATGGGCGCGGACGTCCGCGCCCATGCTGAGGACACCCGACCGCCCGTCACAGTGCTCGGTGGACCACGTCTGGCGGCCATCGACCACACCCCGGTCGTGCCAAGCGCCCAGGTCAAGTCGGCCATCCTGCTGGCCGGGCTGGCGGCCGAGGGCACGACCATCGTGCGCGAGTCGGCGGTCACGCGTGACCACACCGAACGGATGCTGCGAGCGCGCGGGGTGACGGTGGAGACGAGCGAGGGCACGACCTCGGGCGGGGCCATCGTCAGCCTGCGAGGCGGGCAGCCCGTCGCTCCGCTCGATGAACGCGTGGCCGGCGATGTCTCTTCCGCCGTCTTCTGGCTGGTGGCTGGCGCGTGCCACCCCGACGCGGAGCTGACGCTCGTCGGCGTCGGCGTGAACCCCACGCGACGGAGGGCCATCGACCTGCTGAGGGCTATGGGCGCTCAGATCGACGAACAGCGACACGAAAGTAACGGGCCGGACTGGTCCGACACGGGCGAGCCGCTGGCC